>JAGTAM010000689.1 GCA_023422485.1 Pseudomonadota bacterium
AAGCCTGCGAGCGCCCCGCCGGGCACTTCACCTGGGCCATCCGCCGGAACGGCAAGCTGTTTCAGCGCGCCGATCGGGTGCAGACCACGGAAGAGGCTGCCGAGCGCAGCGGGCTCGCCGCCCTGGAAAAGCTCCTCAGCGGCCGGGAGCGTTGATCGGCCGTTTTCGGCCGCTCTCGCCCTCCCCCTCTCGAACCTGATCCGACAAGGCTCCCGGGCATCTGCCCGCGGGGCCTTTTCTCTGTCCTTTCGCCTGATCTCTGTCGTTTCGCCTGCGCAGCTCGGATAATCTCCTCCGAAAGGGAGGCGAGGCCGATGACACGTGCGACGATCTACGATCGGGATCTCGATCGAAACCCCGCAAATTATCAGCCGCTCACGCCGCTGACCTATCTCGACCGCGCCGCCCGCACCTTCCCGGACCAGGTCGCGGTGATCCACGGATCCCTGCGCCGTCCTTACGCCGAGCTCTACGCCCGCTGCCGCCGCCTCGCCGCGGCCTTGGCGGCCCGCGGCATCGGCCGCGGCGACACCGTCGCCGTGCTGCTGGCCAACACGCCGGCGATGATCGAGTGCCACTACGGCGTGCCGATGACGGGGGCGGTGCTCAACACCCTCAACACGCGCCTCGACGCGGCGGCGCTGGCCTTCTGCCTCGACCACGGCGAGGCCAAGGTGTTCATCGTCGATCGCGAATTCGCGCGAATCGGCCGCGAGGCGCTCGACCGGGCCGGGGTTTCGCCCCTCGTCATCGACTACGACGATCCGGAATTCACCGGCGAGGGCACGCCCCTCGGCGAGATCGGCTACGAGGCGCTCCTGGCCGAGGGCGATCCCGATTACGACTGGGCGATGCCGGGCGACGAGTGGGACGCGATCTCGCTGAACTACACCTCCGGCACGACGGGCGACCCGAAGGGCGTGGTCTATCACCATCGCGGCGCGGCGCTGCTCTCGCTCGGCAACGTCATCACCGCCGGGTTGCCGCAGCACGCGGTCTATCTCTGGACCCTGCCGATGTTCCACTGCAACGGCTGGTGCTTCCCCTGGACGCTCTCGATCGTGGCCGGCACCCACGTCTGCCTGCGCCAAGTGCGGGCGCCCGCGATGTACGCGGCGCTGGCCGAGCACGGGGTCACCCACCTGTCCGGCGCGCCGATCGTGATGTCGACGCTGCTCAACGCCCCCGACGCGCAGAAGCGTCCCCTCCCCCAGCGCGTCCACTTCCTCACCGCCGCCGCGCCGCCGCCCGAGGCGGTGCTCGCCGCCATGGGCGAGGCCGGCTTCGATGTCACCCATCTCTACGGCCTGACCGAGACCTACGGCCCGGCGGTCGTGAATGCGTGGCACGAGGATTGGGACGCGCTCGCTCCCGACGAGCGCGCGAAAAAGAAGGCGCGCCAGGGCGTGCGCTACCCCGTTCTGGAAGGGCTCGACGTGCGCGATCCCGAGACGATGGAATCGCTGCCCGCCGACGGGACGAGCCTCGGCGAGGTGATGTTTCGTGGCAACGTGGTGATGCGCGGCTACCTCAAGAACCCGGCCTCGACGCAGGCCGCCTTCGCGGGCGGCTGGTTCCGCTCCGGCGATCTCGGGGTGAAGCACCCCGACGGCTACATTCAGTTGAAGGACCGTTCGAAGGACATCATCATCTCCGGCGGCGAGAACATCTCCTCGATCGAGGTCGAGGACGCCCTGTTCAAGCACCCCTCCGTCGCCGCCGCCGCCGTGGTGGCCAAGCCCGACGCGAAATGGGGCGAGACCCCGTGCGCCTTCGTCGAGCTGAAGGAGGGACGGGAGGCGACCTCCGAGGAGCTGGTCGCTTGGTGCCGCGAGCGGCTCGCCCCCTACAAGCTGCCGCGCCACATCGTGTTCGGCGAGTTGCCGAAGACCTCGACGGGCAAGGTGCAGAAGTTCGTATTGAGAGAGAAGGCGCGGGAGGCGTGATACGGCATCCGCTTGATCGCTTCGATGCCGCTTTCCGTCATCCCGGGGCACCGCGACGGAACCTGGAATCCACCTGTGACGCGACACCGAACCGTAGCGTCGGGGTCCGTCCTGGATTGCACGCCTCCTGCGCGCCCCTTCGCGTCCGGGTTCCGCTGATCGGCGCCCTGGAATGACGGCGGTGAGGCTGGAGCGAGCCGATCAACCGGACTTGAGATGAGCCGGCCGGCTCATCCCACCCCCAATTGCTGCGCGGCGTTCATGATCGCCGTCATGCGGTAGGGCTTCATCACCAGCACGCTCTCGCTCACCTGCCGGGGTTGCTCGGTGCTGTAGCCGGTCACGTAGATGACCGGCAGGGCCGGATGGAGAAGGCGGGCGCGCTCGGCGAGGTCCCAGCCGTCGAGCTGGCCCGGCAGGCGGATGTCCGTGAAGAGGAGGTCGACCCGCTCGGCCCCCTGGAGCAGGCCGTAGGCCTCCTCCGCGGTGCCCGCGCTGAGCACGGCAAAGCCGGCATCCTCGAACTCCATGGTCACGGCATTGAGCAGCATCTCTTCGTCCTCGACGACGAGCACCGTCCGCTTGTCGATCATCCCTCGCCTCTCCCTCCCTCTCGTTGCTGTGAAGGCTACCGCGCCTCGAACCCGCAGAAGGCAGCGAAAACCGCGAAGAAATTCTTAGGCGTCGTCCTGGATACCGGATCCAGAATGATGCTCTATGTTATTTTTCTGCATCGTCTTTTCCGAAAGACGGCGACCGCTCTCGGAACGATGCCCTAGAGCCATGCCCGACCTGATCGCATC
>JAGTAM010000004.1 GCA_023422485.1 Pseudomonadota bacterium
GCCCGATTGCGACACCGAAGCGTCCGAGCCGGTCGACACCCCGGGACGAGAAGGACAGCGATCGCCCGATCCAGTCACCCGGATCAGCTCCGCTCCACCCACAATCCCGAAGACCTCCGAAACCCCCACCCCACCAGATGGTGGACCGCGGCGCCCCGTCGGTGAAAATGGGTATAGGGGGCCCGACTCCGCGCGTCAATCGAAAAAACCGAAAAGTTCGGAAGCGCCCGCCACGGACCTTCGCAGGGCACCAGAAAGGCACTCCGAGCCGGGAGTGCCCTCCCCTTCCTCAGCCGCGTGTGCCCCAGCGCGCGCCCATCTTGCCCTGACCGGCAGCCTTCTGGCCGATTGCAGGACCGCTGGCACGCGACGGACGGTGAAGCGATTGACTCGACTCGCTCTCGGGCGCGAGCAGATCGGGTACGCCGGCCTCGGCCTCGGTGCCATGGCCTTGGGCGAACTGCCCCGCCTTGCGGAAGCGCCAGAGATAGCCCGGCACGACCGCCTCGACCGCCGTCGGCACGATACCGAGCGCCTCGATGGTGCGACCCTCCGCTTTCGCGGCCTCCGAGACCACGTTGTCGTTCTGGAGCAGGACGACCTGATCACGCGTCAGCTTCAGGTTGGCCGGCAGCAGGCCAAGGGTCAGCGTATCGGCGATCTCGATCACGCGGGCCTGCAGGCGCGCGACGGGCTCGGGCAGATCGAGGACCGCGCGGCGACGCATCGTCACTTCGAGCATGTAGCGCACGAAGTATTCGAGCGTGTTTACCTCCGGCCCGCCGAGTTCGTAGACGCGACCGCCGGGCACGAATCCATCGACGGCGCGGGCGATCGCCTCCGCGACATCGCCGACGAAGACCGGCTGGAAGCGGCTCTGCGCGCCGGCGAGCGGCAGGGCCGGCAGGAAGGTCGCGAGCGAGGCAAAGCGATTGAAGAAGCTGTCGCCGGGGCCGAACACCAGCGAGGGCCGGAAGATGACCGCGTCGGGAACGGCCCGCAGCACCTCCGCCTCACCGAGCGCCTTGGAACGGGCGTAGAGCGAGGGCGAATCCGGATCGGCGCCGATCGCCGAGACATGGACCAGCTTTGCTCCGACCGCCGCGGCCGCACGGGCGATCTCCCCGGCGCCCTCGGTCTGGAGCTTCGAGAAGCGCTGGCTCCCCGTCTCCTGCAGGATGCCGACGAGGTTGATGACGATGTCGGAATGCTCGACCGCGCGGCGGATCGAGTCGGGGTAGCGCAGATTGGCCTGCACGGCGACGATCTGGCCGACTTTGCCCAGCGGCTGCAGGAACAGCGCGAGATCCGGGCGGCGCACGGCGACGCGGATGCGGTAGCCGCGCTTGGCCAGGGACCGCACCACGTGGCGCCCGAGGAAGCCGGACCCGCCGAAGACGGTCACGAGCTGCGATTGCGGACGGGTCGTGGCGCCGGGCGCGGTGACGAGGCTGCTCATGGCCGATGGTGGCCCCTTTCTCGGGTGACACGTCGAGACGGGCGGCAGAAAGACCGCACGGCCGACGAGCCCCGGAGCGCGACCGTCGGCAGCACGCTCCTTAGACCAGTTTGAAGTCGAGGGCAGCCTGTCGGCACAAGGAAAATGGAACCGATCACCGATCGTTCCAGACCTTGGTTGCCGGCTCCATTGCGGCGCCTCAACCCGCGTGGCGATTTCTCACCGATCACCGAAGCGGCCCTCGCGCAGGAAATGGACGGTCTCGGCCTGAACCCGCCGGTTCCACATCATCGTCGGGTGCGCGACCGGCAGCACGATGTGGTCGGCCATTCCCTCGACGCGGGTACGCGCGACGGTGACGCGTCCGTCGTTCGGCCCCGGCAACAGAAGGGAAGCCAGGGGGTAGAGGCTGCGGTGGCCGGCGATCACGCCGAGCGGGTAATCGATCCGGCCGAACAGGCGCTCTCGGGCCGTATCGCGCACAGTCACGAGCTCGGCGCCGGCCGGGCCGAAGACGCGGCGGTAGGGCGCGAGGCGGTGCAGCGCGTCGGCGACCTCGCTGCCGCCGTTGGGCGGCCCGAGCATCACCACTCGCCCGAGCGTCTTTGGCCGGTGCCGGGCCAGGAGCACGCGGGCGACGAGACCACCCATGGAATGGGTGACGAGGTGAAGGCGGCTCACGCCCTCGGCGAACCCCGCGACCGCGGGGGCGATCGTCTCGGCGATGTCGGCCAGTCCCAACCGTCGAGCCGGATAATCGAGATTGAGCGTGGCGTAGCCCTCGGCCGTCAGCCGCCGCTCCAGGGAGCGCAGCGAAGCGGCCCGGCGAGCGATGCCGTGCAGGAGGAGGACGCCCTCGGTCACGGAGACGGGGCCGCCCTGCGCGTGGTCTCGGCCAGCGTCTCGCGGAGGAGTTCGGCGAAGCGCTCGACAGCAGGATCGGCGCCACCCATGCCGCGGACCAAGCGAAGACGCAGGCTCGGCAGCGCAGGCAGGCCCGCCTCGTCCGGATCGAGGGGCCGCAGCGACGGCGGCAGCCCGTGCGGGGTCCGCAAGGTCACGCCGAGGCCGGCGGCCACCGCCGCCCACAAGCCGGCGAGACCGGGGCTGCTGAAGGCGACGCGCCAGGGAATGCCGGCCGCATCGAGGGCTTTGAGCGCGGCGTGACGGAACAGGCAGGGCGCCCCGAACAGCGCCAGCGGCAAAGGATGCGAAAAGGGGTCGTGGGCCGCGCCTCCTGCCCCCGCGCGCGGTCCGATCCAGACCAGCGGCAGGTGCGCGACCAAACTCCCCTCCCCCGCCGATCCGGTCGCGTCCCAGACCAGCGCGAGATCGAGGCGGCCGGCCTCCAGCTCGGACCGCAGGACGGCGTCGCGCTCGACATGCACCTCGACCCGCACGGCCGGGTGCAGCCGGGCGAAGCGGGCGAGCACCGTCGGCAGCCCGGTTTCGGTGAAATCCTGGGGCAGGCCGAGGCGGACCGAGCCGGACAGAGCGGGCGCGACGAGGGCGCTCACCGCCGCATCGTTGAGATCGAGCAGGCGGCGGGCATAGCCCAGCAGCATCTCGCCCGGCTCGGTCAACGCGAGGCCCCGACCGTTCCGGCGCAGAAGCGGCTGGCCGACCTGATCCTCCAGCTTGCGCATCTGCAGGCTGATCGCCGAGGGCGAGCGCCCGAGCCGGTCGGCGGCCTTGGCGAAGCTGCCGAGGTCGATCCCGGTCACGAAGGTGCGCAGCACATCCATGTCGAGGTTCACCGGCAGCGCTGCCATCGTTCAGTTTTTCCAAAATCTCGATGAAGAACTACGCGATTTTCCTGAACGATGCTGCGCGGTTCAATCGCGGGCGTCAACGGCGGATCGGCCGCCGTCACAGGCAAGAGTAATGCGCCATGCCCTTCGTCAGACTCACGATCGCTGGTCCCGAGACCGGGCCCGCCATCGCCGCCGAACTCCAACGGGGGATCACCGCCCTGATGGCCGAGGTGCTCGGCAAGCGAGCGGATCTCACCGCCGTCC
>JAGTAM010000036.1 GCA_023422485.1 Pseudomonadota bacterium
GCTCTCGGCGACGCGCCGCTTCCTCACCAACGAGGCGGCCGGCGGCATCGTTCTCATGGCCGCCGCGGGCGCCGCGCTCGTGGTCGCCAACTCGCCCCTGGCGCAGACCTACCACGACGTCCTTCACATTTATCTCGGCCCCTTGAGCCTGATGCACTGGATCAACGACGGCCTGATGGTCGTGTTCTTCCTGCTCGTCGGTCTCGAGATCAAGCGCGAGGGGTTGGACGGGCGCCTGCGCACCTGGCCTGACCGGGTGCTGCCGGGCCTTGCCGCCGCCGCGGGCATGGCCGTGCCGGCGCTCGTCTACCTGGCCTTCAACGCCGGCCAGCCCAGCGCCCGGGGCTGGGCGATCCCCGCGGCCACCGACATCGCCTTCGCGCTCGGCGTCCTGGCGCTGTTGGGCTCGCGGGTGCCGATCTCGCTCAAGATCTTCCTGTCGGCGGTGGCCATCGTCGACGATCTCGGCGCCGTGGTCATCATCGCATTGTTCTATACCGGGCAGCTCGATGCGACGATGCTGGCGGCCTCCGCCGGGATGCTGGCGGTGCTGTTCGCGCTCAACCGCCTCGGCGTGCGTGCGCTCCTGCCGTATCTGCTCGCGGGCCTCGTGCTCTGGGTCTTCGTGCTGCGCTCCGGCGTTCACGCCACCGTGGCCGGGGTGCTGCTCGCCCTGTTCGTGCCCATCCGCCCGAGCCCGGGCCGGCCGGAGGACACGACCTCGCCCCTGCACCGGCTGGAGCACGCCCTCGCGCCCTGGGTCGCCTTCCTGATCGTGCCGATCTTCGGCTTCGCCAATGCCGGAGTGACATTGCTGGGCCTGCCGGCGCGGGCCTTGATCGAGCCCGTCACCCTCGGCGTCGCGCTCGGCCTGTTTCTCGGCAAGCAGATCGGCATCTTCGCGAGCGTGCGGCTCGCCGCCGCGCTGGGCCTCGTCACGCGCCCGGCGGGGGCGACCTGGGTCCAGGTCTATGGCGTCGCGCTCCTGTGCGGCATCGGCTTCACCATGAGCCTGTTCATCGGCGCGCTCGCCTTCACCGACGGGCTGCATGAGACCGAGACCAAGCTCGGCGTGCTCGGCGGCTCGGTGCTCTCGGCGTTGTTCGGGGCCATGCTGCTCGCCCGCGCGGCGCCCCGAGAGGCGACGCCGCGCCAGGAGGCCGGAGCCGGGTCCACCGGCTTGCCTTGAGCGGCGGCCTCGGCCTACTCAGGCCGGAAGCGTCGCGGTGGCGGGCCAGCCGCCTCCGCGCGAGGGCGAACATGCTGCGAACCGTCTCCCGTTTCCTCGGATTGCCGTTCCTCAGCCGGGCGCTCGGGCTCGTGGTGATGGCGGCCGGCTTCGTGCAGCTCTGCTACGACGGCGCCCGCTCCATCGCCAATAACGGCCTGCGGGTGACGAGCCTTGCCGAACTGATCCAGTCCCTGCCGCAGGAGCGGATCAGCGCTCTCGGCGCCTCGATCCGGCAGGCGGCGCCCTGGGCGGAGACGGTGCTGCTGACGCCGCTCGGTCTCGTTCCGGCGGCCCTGTTCGGCCTCGGCCTCGGGGCGGTGCTGGTCTGGCTCGGGCAGCCGCCGCGGGAGCCGATCGGGTTTCTGACGCGGCCTTGAACGCGCTTCGGCGAGGGCGTCCTCAGATCCCCCAATACGGCGCCGCGTTGTAGTAGCGGTGGACGTGCTCCTCCCAGGCGCGCTCGTCCTCCGGGTCGCCGCCCTCCGGCGAGCGCGCGGGCGCGTTGCGCAATTGCTCTTCGGTGATGTCCACGACGTAGGCGTCGAGCCCGGTATCGTAGCGCAGGACCGCCCAGGGCAGCGTGTAGTACTCCTCGCCCATGCCGAGGAAGCCGCCGAAGCTCATCACCGCGTAGGCGACGCGGCCCGAGCGCTTGTCGAGCATCAGCCGCTCGATGCGGCCGACCTTGCTCCCGTCCACCCGGCGCACCTCGGTGCCGATGACGCGGTCGCTGGCGATCAGACTGTGGGTCAGCGCAGGAGGGGCCGCATCGGCCGCTCGATCGGAAAGAACCGGATCCATGGCGATCACCCTGCAACGTTGTTACAGCTTGCCTTAAAAAACGCCCATGCGGCCGGGCACGTTCCGGCCGCTCCCGTCCCTGCCCCATCATTCCAGACGAGCCGACGCGCATGCCGCTGACCCGCCTGACACTCCCTGCCCTCGCCCTCGCCCTGCCGGCGCTGATGGGGCCGGCCGCGGCGCAGGACCGCGGCAGCGTCAACCCGAAACCGCTGCCGCCGCTGGCCAATCCCGACGATCCCTCGACGCCGGCCAAGGCCCTGTTCGGCCGCGTCACCGGGCCGGCCGGCGGCCCGGCCCGCTCCTTCGGCTCCTATGCCAAGGGCTGCTTCTCCGGCGGCGAGGCGCTGGCCATGGACGGCGCGACCTGGCAGGTGATGCGGCCCTCGCGCAACCGGATGTGGGGCACGCCCCATCTCGTGGACTTCATCGAGCGGCTCGCCGCCCGCGCGCCGCAGGCCGGCTGGTCGGGACTCCTCGTCGGCGACATGTCGCAGCCCCGCGGCGGGCCGATGCTCACCGGCCACGCCTCGCACCAGCTCGGCCTCGACGTGGACGTCTGGCTGACCCCGATGCCGGATCACCGCATGAGCCGGGCCGAGCGCGAGGAGACCTCGGCCACCAACGTCGTGCGCTCCGACCGGCTCGACATCGACCCGGACGTCTGGACGCGCCAGCACACGGCGCTGATCCGCCTGACGGCCAAGCAGCCGGAGGTGGCGCGCATCTTCGTCAACGCGGCGATCAAGAAGGCCCTGTGCCGCGAGGCGGGCGGGGATCGCGGATGGCTCACGAAGGTGCGCCCGATGTACGGCCACAACTACCACTACCATATCCGCCTCGGCTGCCCCCGCGGCGAGGCTTCTTGCGACGACCAGGCGCCCCCGCCCCCCGGCGACGGCTGCGGCGCCGAGCTCGACTATTGGTTCAGCCCGGCGGTGCTGAATCCGCCCAAGCCCAAGACGCCGCCGAGGCCCCGCCCGCCGATGACGCTGGCCGGCCTGCCGGATGCCTGCCGCGCGGTGCTGCACGCGCGGTAGCCGTCGCTCACTTCTCGTGGTGTCCGGCCGAGAGCCGGTCGGTCAGCGCCATCAGCAGGCCGGACACCACGAAGACCATGTGGATGCCGACCAGCCAGGCGAGGTCGCGGTCGCTGTAGTTCTTCACGTCGAGGAACGACTTCAGGAGCTGGATCGCCGAGATCGCGACGATGGAGGAGATCAGCTTCAGCTTGAGCCCGCTGAAGTCGATCGTGCCCATCCAAGTGGGCCAGTCCTTGTGGTCGGTGTGATCGAACTTCGAGACGAAATTCTCGTAGCCCGAGAAGATCACGATGATCAGCAGCGACGCGGTAAAAGTCAGATCGACGAGCGCCAGCACGCCGAGGATGGTCTGCGATTCGGTCGATTCGAGGGTGTGCGAGACGACGTGGCCGAGCTCCATCAGCACCCGGACCAGCAGGACGAGGAGGGTGACCGTCAGCGCCGCGTAGAACGGGGCCAGCAGCCACCGGCAGGCGAAAAGGAAGCGTTCGAAGCCACGTTCCAGCATGTCTCGCGATCTCAGCCCTCTGCCTGGCCATCCGCCCGGCCATCCGAAGCGGCCGGGATTTGGCACGGGCATTCCGGCCCCGCAAGACGGTCAAGCTTGGGGCCGCCTTGCAGGATCCGGGTGGGGCATTATTCCGCCGCCACGCCGACGCCCACGGGGCAGGACACGCCGGTTCCGCCGAGCCCGCAATAGCCGCCGGGATTCTTGGCGAGGTATTGCTGGTGGTACTCCTCCGCGAAGAAGAAGGTCTCGAGCGGCACGATCTCCGTCGTGATCGGTCCGTAGCCGCGCGCGTCGAGCGCCCGCGCATAGGCGTCACGGACCGTGCGGGCCGTCGCGGCCTGGGCCTCGTCCGCCGTGTAGATGCCCGAGCGGTACTGCGTGCCGACATCGTTGCCCTGGCGGTACCCTTGCGTCGGGTTGTGGCTCTCGAAGAAGGTCTTGAGCACGGCCTCCAGCGGCAGCACCGCCGGATCGAAGGCCACGAGCACGACCTCGTTGTGCCCGGTGAGACCGGTGCAGACTTCCTCGTAGGTCGGGTTCGGCGTGGTGCCGCCGGCATAGCCGACCGCGGTGACGTGGACCCCGTGCGGCAATTGCCAGAACTTGCGCTCGGCCCCCCAGAAGCAGCCGAGCCCGAGCACGATCGTCTCGATGCCCTCGGGATAGGGCCCCTTCAGAGGGTTGCCGTTGACGAAGTGGCGCTCGGCGGTGGGCAGGGGATGCGGCCGGCCGGGGAGCGCTTCGGACGGCGCGGGCATCTCGGGGCGCTTGCGGAACAGGAGCATCGCTATTGTCCTTCGATGATCGCCGAGCCCGGTGATCGGCCAAGGAAACAGCGGAGACCGAGCTCGGTTTCGCTAGATATGGTCATCGCCGTCTGATTTGGCGAACACGGCAGGCACGACCTTCGGCAATGCGCCGCGATCGGATTGGGGCATCGGGAGCGGATGGAGCCTGGCGACGATTGGCGGTTGACCGAGCGGATCCGGGCCAGCGCCCGCTCCGGCAAGGGCGATCCGTTCGCGGCGGCCGTGCGGGCCACGCGGATGGCGATGATCATCACCGACCCGCGCCAGATCGACAATCCGATCATCTACGCCAACGACGCGTTCCTGCAGTTGACCGGCTACACCCGGCTCGAGGTGATGGGGCGCAATTGCCGCTTCCTGCAGGGGCTGGGCACCGATCTCGATACGGTGGCGCGGCTGCGCGCGGCGATCCGGGCCGAGCGGGACGTGAGTGCCGAGGTGCTGAACTATCGCAAGGACGGCTCGACCTTCCACAATGCGCTGTTCATCAGCCCCGTCCATGACGAGGACGGCACGCTGCTGTTCTTCTTCGCTTCGCAGCTCGACGTGAGCGAGCGCCACGCGCTCGCCGAAGAGCGCGACCGGACGCGGGCCGCCCTCGACGCCAACGCTCTCCTGCTGCGCGAGATCGGCCACCGCGCCCGCAACGATCTTCAGATGATCTCGGCGATGCTGTCGCTTCAAAGCGGGAACAGCGCCGATCCGGCGGTTCGCGCGGCGCTCGACGAGGCGATCGGGCGCGTCGAGGCCCTCGGAGCGCTCTATCGCCAACCTTTGCCGGAGGATGAGCGTACGGGCCACGATCTCGCCGACCTCGTCCGCGAGATTGCCGAGACGCTGGTGGAGGCATCGGGCCGGAGCGATCTCGCGATCGCGTTCGATCTCGCCCCCGTCCGTATCCGGCCGAAGGCGGCGGGACCGCTGGCGCTGGTCGTCAACGAGGTCGTCTCCAACGCCATCCGGCACGCCGCCCCGTCACGGGCCGGTCGGCTCGTCCTGCGCGTCGTCCGCGACGGAGAGGATCTGGTCGTGACGGTGGAAGATGACGGAATCGGCGTCACCACCGCCGACAACGGGAGCTTCGAGTCGACCCTGATCGATGCCCTCATCCGGCAGATCGGGGGCACGAACCGCATCCGATCCCGGCAGCCGGCGGGCACCACCATCGAGCTCCGCTTCCCGGCCGGGCGCATCGAGGTCTGAAAGTCCCGTCAGCCCAACCTCAGTGTCGGTCGTCGGGCGCCGGCGGCAGGGGCATCACGTCGATGCCCTCGTCGAGGAGCGACCGCGCCTCCTGCGGGCTCGCCTCGCCATAGATCGGGCGCCCTTCCGCGTCGCCGTAATGAATGGCCCGTGCCTCGTCGGCGAAGCGGTCGCCGACATGCTCCGCGCTCGCGACGACCTGCTCGCGCACGGCCCGCAGCAGGGCGCGCAACTGCCGCTCCGGCTCGGTCGCCAGGATCGGCATCGGCACCTCGGCCGGCCCTGCGATCTCGCCCGAACGTGCCGGAACAGGGAGCTGCGGCCCGGGCGCCTCGGACCGGTCGCGATCCGTCCGCGCCACTGCCGGAGCCATCGGCGCCTTGGCGACCTTGGGGGAGTCGCAGAACGGACAGGTGACGAGGCCGCGGGCCGACTGCTCGTCGTAGGCCGCGTTGGACGGGAACCAGCTCTCGAACGCATGGCCCGAGTCGCAGGCGAGGGTGAAGCGGATCATGACGGAGAGATGGGGACGGTTCAGGCGCGGCGCACGTGAAAGCTGCGCGCGTGGGACAGGGTGGGAATGCGGGCGCGCGCATCGGCGACTCGGGTGAGGTCGATCTCGGCCAGGATGATGCCCGGCGCGTCGTCCTCGGCCTCGGCCAGGATGCGCCCCCAGGGATCGACGATGAGCGAGTGGCCGAAGGTCTCGCGACCGTCCTCGTGCCGGCCCCCCTGCGCGGCGGAGATCATGAACGAGCCGGTCTCGATGGCGCGGGCCCGCTGCAGGATGTGCCAGTGCGCCTCGCCGGTCTGGCGGGTAAAGCAGGCCGGCGCCGTCATCACCGTGGCGCCGGCCTCGGCCAGCGCCCGGTAGAGGGCGGGGAAGCGGATGTCGTAGCAGATCGTCAGCCCGAGGCTGGCGAGCGGCGTCTCGGCCACCACGGCGCAGTCGCCGCCCGAATAGGTCGCGGATTCCCGCCAGCTCTCGCCGTTGGGCAGGTCCACGTCGTAGAGGTGGAGCTTGTCGTAAGCAGCCTGGATCTCGCCCGCCGCGTCGATCAGGAAGGCCCGGTTGGCGATTTTCTCGCCTTCGCGGATCGCCAGCGAGCCGATCTGCAGGACGATCTTTTCCGCCCGCGCGACCTCGCGCAGGGCGGCGAGCGTCGCGTCGCGCTCCTGCGGACCGACCTTCTCGAACAGCGCCGTCCGATCGCGCTCGATCAACGAGGTCGTTTCCGGCGTCTGCACGTAGGCCGCGCCCCGGCGCGCCGCCTCGCGTACGGCCTGCACG
>JAGTAM010000039.1 GCA_023422485.1 Pseudomonadota bacterium
CGCGCAGGTCTACAAGGCGGTCGATGTCAGCCGCCGCTTCGGCGACGCCAAGGAGTGGGGCCTCCGCTTCAACGGCTCGTTCAACAACGGCGCCACGCCGATCGACAACCAGAGCCTCCATTTCGGCACCGCCGCGCTCGCCCTCGACTATCGCGGCGAGCGGCTGCGGGCGGCGCTCGACCTCGGCTACCAGGAACTCGACTTCCGCTCGCCCCTGCGCAACCGCAACGTGGCGGCCGGCGTGCGCATCCCCCGCGCGCCCGACCTCACCTTGAATCAGCAGCAACCCTGGGAGTACCGCGACAGCGCCAACCGGCAACTGGCCACCCGGATCGAGTACGACCTGACGCCCGACCTGACCCTTTACGGCGCCTACGGCCGCTCCAACTTCCGGCAGGAATATTTCGGCGGCGTACTGACGATCTTCAACGCGCGGGGAGACTACAGCGACCCGATCAGCTACCTGCCGATGCACATCGTCAACCAGACCGCCGAGGCGGGCCTGCGCGGCACCATCGAGACCGGGCCGATCCGCCACAGCTTCGGCCTCGCCGCGGTCGGCTTCTGGCAGGATCTGGCCCAGCCGACGCCGCAGAATGTCGGCGCGACCATCGTGTCGTACCTCTACGATCCGGTCACTGTCGCGCCGCGCTCGACCTTCGGCCTGTCGAACGCGACGCCGCGCACGTCGAGCCGGATCAACCGCAGCCTCGCCATCGCCGACACGATGTCGCTTTTCGACGAGCGGGTCCTGCTCACCATCGGCGGACGCTGGCAGAGCCTCGACGTGAACTCCTACAATCCCGTCACGGGCCTGCGCACCGGCGCCAGCGAGAGCGGCGCCTTCTCGCCGGGCGTCGGCGTCGTGGTGAAGCCGTGGGAGCGGCTCTCGCTCTACGCCAACTACGTCGAGGGCCTGACCTCACCGGCCCCGCCGGTGAACGCCGTCAATGCCAGCGCCGCCTTCCCGGCCGCGGTCTCGCGGCAGACGGAGGTCGGGGCGAAGCTCGATCTCGGCACCGTGGGCCTCGGCTTCGCCGCCTTCGAGATCGAGCAGCCCTTCGGCTTCCTCGATGCCCGCACCCTGGTCTTCTCGGTCGATGGACGCCAGCGCAACAGCGGCGTCGAACTCACCGTGTTCGGCGAGCCGGTGCCGGGCGTCCGGGTGCTCGGCGGCGTCAGTCTGCTCGACGGCATCCAGGTGCAGGCGCAAGATCCGCGCAATGTCGGGCGCGTCGCGATCGGCGTGCCGGAGGTGCAGCTCAATCTCTACGGAGAATACGACCTGCCGCCGAGCCTTCTGCCGGGCCTGAGCCTGACCGGCCGGGTGATCTATACGGCGGCGCAGTACTACGACTTGGCCAACAGCCAGAAGATCCCCGACTGGGCGACGCTCGATCTCGGCCTGCGCTACGCCACACTGTTCCACGACCGGCCGCTGACGCTGCGGGCGAACGTCGTCAACGTGACGGGCAACAATTACTGGGCGACGACGGGGCGCGGCATCCTCGCCCAGGGGACGCCGCGGACGGTGCTGCTCTCCGCCTCGGTCGATTTTTGAGGGCTCACGCCCGCCGCGTCAGCCGGAAGGCGGGGGCGTGGTCGGGCTGGGTCGTCACGACGGCCGCCGGCAGCACCGGGCGGGCATCGGCCCGCTCGATCCGGAAATGCCCGACGATCCGGCTCAGCGCGAGGGTTGCCTCGGTGAGCGCGAAGGCCGCGCCGATGCAGACCCGCGGCCCCGCCCCGAACGGCAGATAGGCGAAGCGCGGCACCGGCGGCGCGCCGGGCAGGAAGCGGGTGGGATCGAAGGCATCGGGGTCGCGCCACAGCCGGCGGTGCCGGTGCAGCAGCCAGGGCGAGATCGTCACACTGTCGCCGGCCTGGACCGCCTCGCCGCCGAGCACGTCCGGACGAAGCGCGCGGCGGGCCAGCACGAAGGCGGGCGGGTAGAGCCGCATCGTCTCCTCGATCACCGCGCGGGTGAACGGTTTTTCCGCGCGGGCGGATTCGGCCGCCACGGCGGCCTGCGCCTCCGGTGCCAGCGCGAGCAGGGTGCAGGCCCAGAGCAGGGTCACCGCCGTGGTCTCGTGCCCGGCCAGGATCATGGTGGCGACCTGATCGCGCAGCTCCTCGTGCGAGAAGCCGCGGCCCGTCTCCGGATCGCGGGCGTCGCGCAGGAGGTCGAGCAGGTCGCGGGCCTCGCTCTCGTGCCGTTCGCCCTGGCGCTCGTCGCGGTCGGCGATGACCCGATCGAGGAAGGCGACCCAGTCGCGGCGGAAGCGGGCGCGGGCCCGGTCGAGCGGCGTGGCGAAGCGCAGGGGCACGAGCAGGTCGGTCAGGTGCGGGCGCCCGAGCCGCGCGGCGTAGGCTTCGAGGAAGCCGCGCAGGCGGTCGCCGTGATCGGCCATGCCGACGGAGAACATGGTGCGCCCGGCGATCTCCAGGGCGAGCCGCTGGAGCGCGGCGAACAGATCGACCGGTCCGCGCGCCGCCGGGCCTTCGAGGGCGGCGACCGCCTCGTCGCTCGCCGAGAGGATGTGCGGCACCAGTGTTTCCACCGCCCGCGGGGTGAAGGCGGGGGCGAGCGTGCGCCGCTGGTGGCGCCACGCCGTCCCCTCGCTGATGAGCAGGCCGTCACCGAGCATCGGCCGCAGGATGCGGATGGTCATCGGGGTGCGGGCGTAGTGGGCGGCGTTGTCCACCAGCACGTGCCGCACCAGTTCCGGATCGCTGACGGTGAAGCGGTTGCGCCCGAACAGCCGGCGGAGGCGCAGGGGGGCCTCGTAGGCGGAGGCCGGCCAGCAGAGGATGCCGTTGACCCGCATCGCCGCGATGAAGCGCAGCGTCGGCAATTCCCGCTCCGGCGGCGCCGGCACCGGCGGCACCAGACGCGCCGCCGCGTGTCCGGGAGGAGCCTGCATGTCCATTCCGTCCGTCTCTCGCGCACCCGTGAGCGGGCACTCGCGGAGCGTTCTAGGCGCTGGGAGCCGCCGCGGCGAGTGCGCAGGCGGAAGGGCTCGGCGAGCGAGAGCGTGCGGGCCGCATCAGCGGCGCCGGGTGCCGGTCAGGCTGTGCTGAGGCGGCTCGCCGGGATGGACAATGCGCTCCCAGGAGAAGTCGTCCCAGCGCAGGAACGCGTCGAACCAGCGGCGCAAGCGGTCCTCGCCAGCCTGTCCGGTGTCGCTCGTCAGTGCGACCCTCAACGGTGCCTCGACGGTGACGTCGAAGCCGGTGCCGAACTCGGCCTCGCCGGTGAGCGGGTTGACCGCCCGCGGCTCCTCGTAAGCCAGATCCAGGCCGCCGAGGCTGCGCAAGGCCCGCTTACGAACAGCCGCGTCGGTCCCTCGCGCCACGGCGTATCGA
>JAGTAM010000066.1 GCA_023422485.1 Pseudomonadota bacterium
AACGAGGCGAACGGCGAGGGCAACCGCGACGGGCACGGCCACAACCTGTCCTACAATTACGGCGTCGAGGGCCCGACCGACGATCCCGAGATCCGTTCGGTGCGGTTGCGCCAGATGCGCAACCTGCTCGCCACCCTCTTCCTGTCGAAGGGCACGCCGATGCTCTTGGCCGGCGACGAGTTCGCCCGCACGCAGCAGGGCAACAACAATGCCTATTGCCAGGACAACGAGGTGTCCTGGGTCGATTGGGGCGCCATCGGCGAGGAGGAGCGGGATCTCGCCGAGTTCACGCAGCGCCTGATCCTGCTGCGCAATTCGCTTCCCATGCTGTCGCGGGGCCGCTTCGTGACGGGGGCCTACGACGAGGAGTTCGGCGTCAAGGACGTGACCTGGCTGACGGCCGCCGGGACCGAGATGAGCCCGGAGAACTGGAACGACAGCAATTCGCGGACCCTGGCCGTCCTGCTCGACGGGCGCGCCCAGGCGAGCGGCATCCACAAGCGCGGCGGCGATGCCACCCTGCTCCTGTTCTACAACGCCTATCACGACGTGGTGGACTTCACCTTCCCCGAGGCGTCCGGCGGCACAGCCTGGACGCGGCTGCTCGACACCAACCTGCCCGACAGCCAGGAGGTGGCGAGCTTCGCCGTGGGCGAGAGCTACTCCGTCACGGGTCGCTCAATGCTGATGTTCGTGCTCAAGCCCGTCGAGAGCGAAGGCGAGGAGCACAGCGACATGGAACGCTCCTACCAATACGTGATGCAGGCCTTCGAGCGGGCGAATGTCGAGAACGTCAGCTTCGGCATCGACGATGAGGGCTGACTTCCAGGAAAAGGGCCGCCCTGCCGGGGCGGTCCTTCCCTCCGGGACGGTCGCGCGGACCCGATCGTTTCTGCGGACTCCTCTCTGAATCTTTCTTCTGCCAAGCGTTGTTCTTCAACGGCCGGGGCCCACCTTTCGAGACGACGCTCTATACTCCAACAGTGAGGAAGCGGCGGCGACGCCGGTGGCCTCGACCATTCCGTCACGCCGCGGGTCCGCATGATCGACATCCCCGAGAAGAGACCCCACGGCGACCATCCGAGCGTCGAGACCGGCGCGGCCGGTCACGAGTTCGATTCCGGCAGCGACATCTTCTTCGCCGCCGTCGCCTTGACGCGGATGCCGATGGTGGTGGTCGATCCGAACCGGGACGACCATCCGATCGTCTTCGTGAACCAGGCCTTCCTGGAAATGACGGGCTACGCGCGTGACGAGGTCATCGGCCGAAACTGCCGCTTCCTCCAGGGACCCGAGACCGATCCGGAGACGCGGGCGCAGGTGCGTGACGCCGTCGCCGCCCGGCGCGACGTCGCCACCGAGATCCTGAACTATCGCAAGGACGGCTCGTCCTTCTGGAACGCGCTGTTCGTCAGCCCGGTCTACAACGCGGCCGGCGACCTCGTGTACTTCTTCGGCTCACAGCTCGACATCACCCGGCGCCGCGTCGCCGAGGAGTCGTTGCATCAGGCGCAGAAGATGGAGGCGATCGGTCAGCTCACCGGCGGGATCGCCCACGACTTCAACAACCTGCTGCAAGTCATCCTGGGTTACGCCGACTCGCTCGCGACCAATCTCGAGCGGCCGGACGCCGATTTCGGCCGCATGGGCCGCGCAGTCGGCAACATCCGCGAGGCGGCGGAGCGGGCCTCGACGCTGACGCAGCAACTGCTCGCCTTCGCCCGTAAGCAGCGCCTCGTCGGCCGCACCCTCAATCTCAACGACCTCGTCAACGAGACCAAGGAATTGGCGGCGCGCACGCTGGGCGATGCGGTGACGATGGAGACCGATCTCGCCCCCGATCTCCGCGCCTGCCGGATCGATCGGACCCAGGCCGAGGTCGCCCTGCTCAACGTTCTCATCAACGCCCGCGACGCGATGCCGGTGGGGGGGCACGTCACCATCACGACCCGCAACGAGGAAGCCAGCCGCCCCGACGGCGCCGGCCGCCTCGTCAGCGTCGCGGTCACGGATACCGGCTCCGGCATCCCCTCGGACGTGCTGGCGCGGGTGATGGACCCGTTCTTCACGACGAAGGAGGAGGGCAAGGGCACGGGGCTCGGCCTGTCGATGGTCTACGGCTTTGCCAAGCAGTCGGGCGGCTTCGCGCAGATCGAGTCGGTGATGGGGGAGGGGACGACCGTGCGTCTGTCCTTCCCGGCCACCGAGGAGGAGGGCGAGCCGAACGAGCCCCCTCCCTCGACCGAGGAGCGGCCGGGCACGGAGACGATCCTGATCGTCGACGACCGCGCCGACGTCGGCGAACTCGCCCGGGCGATCCTGCGCGATTACGGCTACGGCACCCTGATGGCCCGCCACGGCCGCGAGGCCCTGGAGATCCTGGGCGACCATCCGGAGATCGACCTGCTGTTTTCCGACCTGATCATGCCCGGCGGCATGGACGGCCTGTCGCTCGCCCGCGAGGCGCGCCGCCGCCACCCCGCCCTCAAGATCTTGCTCACCACCGGCTATGCCGAGGCCAGCCTCGAGCGAACCGGCATCGAGCGTCCGGAGTTCGATATCCTGAACAAGCCGTACCGCCGCGCCGAGTTGATCCGGCGGGTGCGCGCGGCCCTCGACGCGCCGGTCCGAACCTGACCGGGGCGGTCAATCGGGAGAGCATCATGGCTCAGGGCGACAAGTCGAAATACACGGACAAGCAGATCCGCAAGGCGGAGCACATCGCCGAATCCTACGAGTCCCGCGGCGTGCCCGAGAAGGAAGCCGAATCTCGCGCCTGGGCGACCGTCAACAAGGATGACGGCGGCGGCAAGAAGCCCGGCGGCTCGGGCCGCGGCCGCTCCACCGGCCACCCCGCCGCCCACAAGGGCGGCCGCAGCGGCGGCACGGCTTCGGCCTCACGGACGAAGGAGGAGCGCTCGGCTTCCGCGAAGAAGGCGGCCGAGACGCGCAAGCGGAACGCGGCGAAGAAGGCGGGATGACCTCCCCATCCCTCCCCCCTCTGCCGGGGAGGGCGGTCCTCGCGTGAGCGAGGGTCGGGAGAGGGGGGCGCCGCATTCCGGAGAGTTCGGAGCCGGCCCCTCACCCGCCCGCTTCGCGGGCACCCTCTCCCGCGGGGGGGAGAGGGTTACGCACAGCACTCCGATTTCGAAGTGCCTCACAAGCCTCCCGGTCACCGACCGTTCTCGCTCAGGCGAGGACAGCACAGCGGGAGACTTGTGGCAGACACTCAGACGGCCATCGCCGCCTTCAGGTTCTCATCGACCTTGTCGAGGAAGCCGTTGGTGGTGAGCCACTTCTGGTCCGGGCCGACGAGGAGGGCGAGATCCTTCGTCATGTGACCGGCCTCGACCGTGTCGACGCAGACCTTCTCCAGAGTTGCGGCGAACTTCGCGAGATCGGCGTTGTCGTCGAGCTTGGCCCGGTGGGCGAGGCCGCGGGTCCAGGCGAAGATCGAGGCGATCGAGTTGGTCGAGGTCGCCTTGCCCTTCTGGTGCTCGCGGTAGTGGCGCGTCACCGTGCCGTGGGCCGCCTCGGCCTCGACGGTCTGGCCGTCCGGCGTCATCAGCACCGAGGTCATCAGGCCGAGGGAGCCGAAGCCCTGCGCCGCGGTGTCCGACTGCACGTCGCCGTCGTAGTTCTTGCAGGCCCAGACATAGCCGCCCGACCACTTGAGGCAGGAGGCGACCATGTCGTCGATCAGGCGGTGCTCGTAGGTCAGGCCGAGCGACTGGAACTTCGACTTGAACTCCTCGTCGAACACCTTCCGGAACAGATCCTTGAAGCGCCCGTCATAGGTCTTGAGAATGGTGTTCTTGGTCGACAGATAGACCGGGTACTTGCGGGCCAGACCGTAGTTGAACGAGGCGCGGGCGAAATCGATGATCGACTGGTCGAGGTTGTACATCGACATCGCGACGCCGGCATCGGGGAACTTGAAGACTTCCTTCTCGATGACGGTGCCGTCGTCGCCCTCGAACTTGATGGTGAGGCGGCCCTTGCCCGGCACCTTGAAGTCGGTGGCGCGGTACTGGTCGCCGTAGGCGTGGCGGCCGATGACGAAGGGCTGGGTCCAGCCGGGAACGAGGCGCGGCACGTTCGAGCAGATGATCGGCTCGCGGAAGATGACGCCGCCGAGGATGTTGCGGATCGTGCCGTTGGGCGAGCGCCACATCTCCTTGAGCTTGAACTCCTCGACGCGCGCCTCGTCCGGCGTGATCGTGGCGCACTTCACGCCGACGCCGTGGCGCTTGATCGCCTCGGCCGCATCGATCGTCACCTGATCGTTGGTCGCGTCGCGGTGCTCGACGCCGAGGTCGTAATAGTCGAGGTCGAGATCGAGGTAGGGATGGATAAGTTTGTTCTTGATCTCAGCCCAGATGATCCGGGTCATCTCGTCGCCGTCGAGTTCGACGACCGGATTGGCCACCTTGATCTTCGCCATGTCGGTCCCTCGATTACCCGGTGCCGCGCATCCGGCCGATTGCCCTGTGCGCGTCGTCCCGGAACCCCATTGCCGCCCCTATAACGCAGCGCAGCAAGCCGACAAAGTCGGGCTCCGGGCACCGGTTTCGGATATGCGGATCTGTTACCGGCCCCGGCGCAAGGGCAGCAATCCGCCGCCGTCCTCTGCGGCATCCGTCATGAGTCGCGATAGGCTCCGAGGCTTGCGCTTCCGACAGAGGCGCGTCGGCTCGGGCATCTCGCGTGCATGCTCCACGGCCAAAGCAAGTGTCGCTCCGGCACAAGAGCGCACGCCACGGCCGCGCTAAGCGGCCTGGACAAACCCGGCCGCCGCTGCGACGACCCCGACCGTCCATTGCATAGCCGATCACGAGGAAGGACACACCATGAGCGACCGCATCATCCTGCGCGCCGGCGAGGCCCTCGTCGCGGGCGGCCCGCCCAACACTGCGTCCGAGCCCGAAGTCATCATCGGCGAGCTCGACGGCCCGGTCGGCACCGCGCTCGCCACGCTGACCCGACCAGGTCGTCGGCCACAGCCGCGTCTTCGCGCTTCTGAACACCGACATCATGGTCCGCCCGGTGACGCTCTGCGTCTCCAAGGTGAGCGTGACCGAGAACAAGTACACCTCGATCCTGATGGGCACGGTGCAGTACGCCATCGCCAACGGCGTGCTCGACGCCGTGCGGGCCGGCTACATCCCCAAGGAGAAGGCCAACGATCTCGGCATCATCTGCTCGGTCTGGCTCAGCCCCGGTGTGATCCAGGCCGAGAGCGTCGATCACAAGGCGCTGTTCGAGATCCAGCGCAAGGGCATGACCGAGGCGATCCGCAAGGCCATGACCAACGAGCCGTCGATCGACTGGCTGCTCGAGAACCAGGACAAGATCGTCCACAAATACTACCAGATGGGTCTCGACGGTAAGATCTGAGTCGTCTCGCATG
>JAGTAM010000124.1 GCA_023422485.1 Pseudomonadota bacterium
GATCCAGCTCGCGCCGCTCGCCAAGCTTGATCCGGCGCGCATCGAGGCGGATTTCCGCATCAACGCGCTCGGCGCCTTCCTGGCGGTGCAAGCGGCGGCCCCCGCACTCAAGGCCGGTGCGGGCGAGGGGAGCGCGGGCGTGGTCCTGTACTCGACCGTGGCCGCCGCGCAGGGCTTCTCGCACCACGCCTCGGTCGCCATGGCCAAGGGAGCGGTCGAGGGTCTCGCCCTCTCGCTCGCCGCCGAACTCGCGCCCGCGATCCGCGTTAACGTGGTTGCCCCCTCGCTGACCCGCACGCCGCTCGCCGAATCCATCACCCGCAACGCGCCGCTGGCCTCCGGCATCGCCTCGATGCACGCGCTCCAGCGCCTCGGCGAGCCCGAGGACGTCGCCGCGCTCGCCGCCTTCCTCGTCGGCCCGGAGGCGGGCTACGTCACCGGGCAGGTGATCGGCGTCGATGGCGGACGCTCTGCGTTGCGCACCAAAGGTTGACGGGCCTCAGAGCGCGTTCCAGATCGCAAGGGAGACGTAGGGGCTCCACTGGTGCAGCGGCGTCTCGAGCTGACCGCCGGCGGAGAGGCGGAAGCGGTAGCCGCCCATCGCATAGTCGGTGATGTGCAGCCCGACGCTCCATTTCCGGTAATCGGTCTGGTCGCCGTAGACGCTGGCCTCGGGGCCGAGATAGGCGCCGAACAGTGCCGTGCCCCAGGACAGCCGCGCATAGGCGTCGCCGCGGGCCGAGCCGAGGATGACGGTCGCGGTCAGCAGCGTCGTCTCGGTCGGCCGTGCCCAGACCTCGCCGTGCAGGCGCAGGCCCGCCCGTAGGGGGAGCATCTGCACCAAGCCGGAGCCGGACAACGTTTCCCAGGACGCCTCCGGGCCGGCGAACACCGTCACCGCGCCCCATTCCCGGATGAACTGATAGCCGGCGAGCGCCGCGCCGAGGGCGGTGAACCGCATCATCGTCGGCGCCCGGCCGCCGCCCTCCAGCCGGGCGCCGCCGCCCGCCGTCACCAGCGCGACGGGGCCGTCCCGGTCGAATCGGTCGAAGACGAGCTTCGCGCCACTCGCGGAGAAGGCCGAGGCGCCGGCCTCCATACTGCCGAACAGGACGGCCCGCCGAGGCGCGTCGTCGGCCCTGGCCGGAGCGCACAGGAGGCCGGCGCAGAGAGCGAGGAGGGCGAGCCAGGGATCCGCGCGGGTCGTCGACGAGGAGGCATCGTCATCGTCGAAGGGTCTGACAGAGGCGCATTTCGACATGGGTGGTCGCGCGGAGTTCAGTGCAGCAACCAATGGTTGTCATAGTTCGCGACGGCCGTTAAGTGAAAATTCACAACTTAAGATAAGTTTGTGGTGTGCAATTACTTGAAATGTTACTTCCGCCTCGCTCAACAACTTGGGCGCGGATTCCTGCGGTGTGGCAAGGCACGCGTGCGGGGGGTTGGTGCTTGGCGGATGGTCCGGCTTGGGCTAGAGCCGCGCTCACCGAACCATCAACGGCCGAGCCGGTTTGTCCTCCGCTGCCCGCACTTCCGACGTTCTCACGATGCTTGCGAGCCAGGAGAGCGAGCGGCTGACCGTTGGCGACATCGTCGCCGTGCTGCGGGACCGCGCCTTCGCGCTGCTCGTGGTGCTGCTCGGTTTGCCCAACTGCCTGCCGATGCCGCCGCCGATCCCGCTGGTCTGCGGGTTGGTCCTGCTCGTCATCGCCATCCAGATCGTCGCCGGGATGTCGGCTCCATGGCTGCCACGGCGGCTGCTCAACCAGTCGATCGCCCGCGCGACCGTGGAGAAGGCGGTGAACCGGGCGGTGCCGCTCCTGCGCCGGCTGGAGCGCTGGTCGCGCCCGCGCCTGAGCGTGTTCGCCGGCGCGGTGGGCATGCGCGGCATGGGGGTGCTGATCCTGGCGCTCGCGCTGGCGCTGATCGTGGCGCCGCCTTTCTTCGGCCAGATCCCGCTCGGGCTCGCCGTCTCGCTGATCGGCCTCGGACTGGTGGAGCGCGACGGTTTCGTGGTGCTGATCGGCCTCCTGATCGGCGGTGTCGGCGTCGGGATCTCGATCGGCTTCGTCTACACCCTGTTCGCCAGCATCATGGGCGCCTTCGCCTGGCTGTCGCAGGCGATCCCCGGCCTCGGGCTGTAAAGCCGGGTCCCCGTCGATCGCTTCGCTCTCGCCCCGTCCGCCGTCATCGCGAGGATGGGCGTCAGCGATCCGGCCGCGGGATCATCTTCCGATGGAACGGCGCCCTGGATTGCCACGGCTTCGCCACTCAACGGCGCAAATCGGCAGCGGAGCCCGCAGGTCGCCGCGATATGACGAGCTCTGCGCCGTCCGTGCGAGCCGATCTACGGGGCGCCCAGGACATCGGATCCAGGACGAGGCTCGAGGAATCCCGAAAACTCCGGGTGCGGATCACGCTTCGAGGTGGCGCCGCCGCACGAGGCGGTGGATCAGGCCGCCGCGGGGGCCGACCAGCATCGATACGAGGTAGAACGCGCCTGCCGCCAGCACGATCGCCGGTCCCGTCGGGAGGCGGATACCGGCATGGTACGAGACCAGCAGGCCCGTCACGCTGGAGAGCATCGAGACCAGCATCGCCACCGGAATCAGGCCCGACAGGTCGGCGGCCCAGAACCGGGCGGTGATCGCCGGGAGCAGCATGAGGCCGACCGCCAGCAGGGTGCCCAGCGCCTGGAAGCCGCCGACGAGGTTGACCACCACCAGCGCGAGGAAGGCCGAGTGGACCGGGCCGCCGGCGCGGCTCACCGTACGCAGGAACAGCGGATCGACGCACTCGATCACCAGGGCGCGGTAGAGCAGGGCGAGCGCGACCAGCGTCAGGCTGCTGATGCCGCCGAGCAGGGTGAGCGCGTCGTCGTCGAGCGCCAGAACCGTGCCGAACAGGATGTGGAGCAGATCGACCTGCGAGCCGCGCAGCGAGACGAGGAACACCCCGCCGGCGAGCGAGATCAGGTAGAAGGCGGCTAAGCTCGCATCCTCCTTCAGCACGGTCGAGCGCGTGACGAGCCCGGCGGCGAGCGCCACCGCGAGTCCGGCCACCAGCCCACCCAGTGTCATCGCCGGCAGGGACAGGCCGGCGACGAGAAAGCCGGCTGCGGCACCGGGCAGGATGGCGTGGCTCATCGCCTCGCTCATCAGGCTCATCCGGCGCAGCATCAGGAACACGCCGAGCGGCGGCGCCGAGAGAGACAGCGCGAGGCAGCCGGCCAGCGCCCGGCGCATGAAGCCGAACTCAACGAAGGGGCCGACCAGCAGATCCGTGAGGTCGGCGAGCGTCATGACACGGCCCGGTGATGCGTGTGGGCATGGTGGTGATCGTGATGATCATGGGGGGCATGCCCGTGATCGTGGCCGTGATGCTCGTGTCCATGACCATGGTCGTGCGTCTCCGCTGCGGCGGACCCGCCCGTGGGCGGCGCTTCATGGCGGCAGATCGCGGCGGCCTCGTCCCAGGCTTCCGAAAGGCGCAGGGCGCGGGCGAGCACCGGCGGCGTCAGCACCTCGCGGGTCGAGCCCCAGGCGATGGGTCGGCGAGCGATGACGAGCGTCGAGGGGAAATGCGCGCGCACCTGAGCGAGGTCGTGCAGGGCCGCGATCACGGTGCGGCCCTCGCGGTGCCAGCCGCGGATCAACTCGAGCAGGTCGGCGGTGGTGCGCTCGTCGATGCCGGTGAAGGGCTCGTCGAGCAGGATGATCCGCGCGTCCTGCAGGATCAGCCGGGCGAACAGCGCCCGCTGGAACTGCCCGCCGGAGAGGGTGCCGATCGGCCGGTCCTCGAATCCGGTGAGCCCGACCGCCGCGAGCGCGTCGATCAGGTGCGCGCGGTGGCGGGTGAGGCTGCGCCACGCGCCGAGCGGACGCCAAAGGCCCATCGCCACGAGATCGAGGACGCTCAAGGGGAAGCTGCGGTCGATCTCGGCGGCCTGCGGCAGGTAGGCGATGGCGCCGGGCCGCGTTTCCGCCTCGACTGCTCCGTCGAGGGGGCGGATCTCGCCGACGATGCCCTTCAGGAGAGTCGATTTGCCCGCGCCGTTCGGTCCCACCACGGCGAGCAGGTCGCCGGCCGCGATGGTGCCGTCGAGGTGGTGGACCGCCGGATGCCGGTCGTAGCCCAGCGTCAGGCTCCGGAAGCGGATGGCGCCCGTTCGGGCCGGCCCGGCACTCACGATTGCGCCCACAGAATCACCGCCCAGAGCAGGATCGACAGAATGAGGGCCGCCGCCAGTCGCAAGCCGGCCCCGCTGCGGAACAGCGAGCGGCGCGGGAGGCGGACGGTCCCGCCGGCACGGGTCAATGGGATCTCCTGGGATCTCCGAGGATGGCTGGAGCGGGCGATGTCGCGGAGACCGGGGATGATCGCGAACCGCGCCGTTCTCCACCTCGTTGCCCGATTGCGGCCGGACGCCTATCTTGTTGGGGCTGATACACTGTAACACGGATCGAGTTCAATCGACCCGTGCCGAGTTCAGCCCCTGCCAGGATCGGCCGGGGCCGAGCGGCGATACGAATGTCACGACAGGCGGCGGTCTCGAGCGCCGATATCGGGGAGGTCGGGATGCGCGGTCACGCGCAGCATGAGCACGGCCAAGGCGACGGAAGCGGCGACCGTGAGGGTCACGCGCATGACTCTCACGGTCATGACGGGGCCGGCTGCGGCGGGGGGCACGGGGACGTGATCGGGCGGGCGGAGCGCCTGTGCCAGACGCGCGGCCTGCAATTCACGCGGCTGCGGCGGGACGTGCTCGCGGCGGTGGCGGCGGAGCACAGGCCGCTTGGCGCCTACGACATCGCCGAGCGGATGAGCGCGCCCGGGCGCCGGGTCGCGGCGGTGTCGGTCTATCGCGCGCTCGACTTCCTGACCGAGCAGGGCTTCGTCCACCGCATCTCCAGCCGCAACGCCTTCGTCTCCTGCGGACACGAGCATGGGGCGGGGGCGGGCCTCGTCTTCTTGATCTGCCGCACCTGCGGCGGCATCGACGAGATGACGGCGCCGGCGGTCGAAAGTGCCCTCGACCAGACGCTGGCGGGAACCGGCTTCAGCCCGACGAGCCGAATCCTGGAGGTTGAGGGCGAATGCGGCGCCTGCCGCGGACGCGCCGACGCGCCGAACGAGCCCGATCGCGCCTGATCTTCTTCCGAAAGCCGGTGGCCGCCCTTCGGGATCATGCTCGAGCCTCTCCGGAGCCTCGGGGTCAGAACGCGTTGCGGTAGGCCCGCGGCGAGGCGATCGTGCGGACGAGGATGGTGATGTCGAGCCAGAGCGACCAGTTGTCGATGTAGTGCAGGTCGGCCTGGACGCGGGCCTCCATCGCTTCGTCTGTCAGGGTCTCGCCACGGAAGCCGTTGACCTGCGCCCAGCCGGTGATACCGGGCTTCACGTTGTGACGGCGGGCGTAGAGGGCGATGCGGCGCTCGAAGCTGCGGTCGTGGGCGAGCGCGTGCGGCCGGGGGCCGACGAGCGACATGTCGCCCCGGATGACGTTGATGAGCTGGGGCAACTCGTCGAGATTGGTCCGGCGCAGCAGGGCACCGATGCGGGTGATACGGTCGTCGTTGCGCGAGGCCTGCCGGAAGGGCGCGTCGGGGGCGGCCTTCATGCTGCGGAACTTGAAGACGCCGAAGGCTTCCTGATTGAAGCCGTAGCGCCGCTGCTGGAAGAAGACCGGTCCGGGGCTGTCGAGCTTGATCAGTACGGCCAGCGCGACGAACAGGGGGGCGAGCAGCAGGAGCCCGATGCCGGCCAACGTCACGTCGAAGGCGCGCTTGAGCAGGACCTCGCCGACGGAGAGCGGACGGCGACCGATATTGATGCCCGACAGGCGACCGACCCGGGCGACCTGAAGGTCGGGAAAGCGGTCCATCATCGTGCCGGGCCGCAGATGCAGGGCGGCGGGCACCCGCAGGAACGCGTCGATGCAGCGCTCGATGTCGGCGGGCTCCGACCAGGGCACCAGCACGAACA
>JAGTAM010000165.1 GCA_023422485.1 Pseudomonadota bacterium
AGGTAGGGCGCCACAAGAGCCCACTCCTCATCGGAGACGTCAGACGGGTAGGCGCGGCGATCGGAAGGCATCAACCACAACGCCAAACCGATCAATTAGTTCATAACACGCTCTAAGAGAAACTGCAATGGCAGAGAATCGAAACGGAAGCGACGCTAGACCCATACGCACTCGGGCCCAGGCACGCCGGCGTCGTACCCACTGAGCTGGCAGCCGCCTTCGGAACATCAGTAAGCGGGGAGGGGCGCGCGCTCACAGACTACGGCAGGGCTACGGACCAGCCCCCGGTGAAGCGGATGCGGGTCCATAGAAGCCCGTCTTCACCCCCTCCGCCTGATGTATTCTGGGTGCTCGTCGAGTGGGATGCACTCGGCCACAAAGGAGATCGCGGCATTCACTACAAGCATACTCTTTAAGTTTATCTAGATCGATTTAGACGATCTCCGCCTGATGCTTACACCGCAGGCGCACTTATGCGACACAAGCGCGCCTACCACAGAATTACTCGACCTGTTGCATGAATGTTATACTAGAATGCGGCTAATGAATTCGACGGCCTGTGCTGCCGATAGTGGTCGGCTGAAAAGATAGCCCTGTACATCTGTGCAGCCTTCGCGGCGGACTTGCTCAAGCTGAGCGTTCGTCTCGACGCCTTCCGCTGTGACGGTCGCGCCAAGTTCCTTTGCGATCCCGACTACGGCTCTGACGATGGCCGCAGCACCCGGATCGTTGATCTCTCGGACGAAGGAGCGGTCGATCTTGATCACGTCGAAGGGGAAACGGCGCAGGTAGCTCAATGAGGAGTAGCCGGTACCGAAATCATCCAACGCAATGCGGACCCCGAAGCCTTTCAAGCGATGCAGGCAAGCGGTCACAGCGTCAACATCTTGAACAAGGATGCTTTCGGTGATCTCCAGCACAAGGCGATTTGGCGCGAGGCCTGAGGTAGTGAGAGCCGATAGGACGCTCTCCTCGAGACCCGGCTGCTGGAACTGGACAGCAGAGACGTTGACGGCGATCCGCAGGTCATCAGGCCAGGACGCAGCTTCGCGACACGCCTGCTGCAAAGCCCATGAGCCAAGCGGAACGATCAACCCCGTTTCCTCGGCCACCGGGATGAACGCGTCCGGTGCGATCATCCCACGGGTTGGATGAGGCCAACGCATCAGTGCCTCGAAGCCGACGGTCTTGTAGTCAATCAGTCGCAGCAAGGGCTGGTAATGCAAGTCGAAGCCGCCGCACTGAATAGCCTCACGCATCTCCAATTCAAGCTGCATTCGTCTCTCAACCGCTGCATCCATGCCCGCTTCGTAGAAGCAGAAGGTGCCGTGCGGGAAATCTTTGGCTCGATAGAGGGCAAGATCCGCATTCTTGAACAAGACCTCCGGCGTGTCGCCGCTCGCAGGCGCGAGTGCGATGCCGATGCTAACGCCGACAGTGACAATTGCACCGCCTAGATCAAGTGGCTGGTCTATAGTATCAATTACGCGCTGCGCCAGTTTGCTGGCCTCATGTACATGGTCAAGGTGCGAGATAATTATGGCAAACTCGTCGCCACCCAGCCGCACCACTACATCGCTCTTGCGTACGGTTGCACGTAACCTCTCGGCGATCTGGCACAGCAGTTCGTCACCAGCGGGGTGGCCGAGCGTGTCGTTAACGGTCTTGAAGCGGTCGAGATCGAGACACAGCAGAGCTGCCTGACCGCGACCGCGCCGCACCTCTGCCAGCCTTTGCTTCAGATGCTCGTGGAACACGGTGCGATTGGGCAAGCCTGTGAGCGCATCGTGGCGAGCGATGTAGGCAATGCGTTGCTCACATGCTTTGCGCTCAGTGATGTCGATGTAGGTGCCAACGATACGCAGCGGCGCACCTTGTTCGTCCCGTGCCACGACCCGGCCGCGTGCCAGCACCCAGGCGTGAGCGCCAGTTTTGGTGCGCATGCGGTGCTCGCAAACATAGGACGCTGAGCGCTCCTCGAAGTGCTCTTTGAGAAGAGCTTGAGCTTGTCGGATGTCATCCGGGTGAGTCAGGCTCTCCCACGAGCGAATGCTCGGCTCAATCTCTCCTGGCTCGTATCCTAGCATCGTGTGCCAACGATCAGAGTACCAGACGTGCCCTGTGGTGACGTTCCAGTCCCACAAGCCGTCGCTGCCGCTGTCGAGTGCAAGCGCAAGGCGCTCTTCACTCGTCCGCAGTCGCGCCTCGCTCTGCTCCAGTGCATCCTGGGTTGTCCGACGCTCAGTAACATCGATGTTAAGGCCGACGACCCGCAGCGGCTGACCCGTTGCCTCGTCACGGAGGATGCGGCCACAGCCCATCAACCAGCGGCACCGGCTGCCCCCTTCAGCGTGAAGCACCCGGTATTCGAGCCTGTAGGTCGTATGGTGGCGCAACGCGTCCCTGTAGACAGCCCGCATTTGAGCAAGGTCACTAGGATGCATTCTCCGGGCCAACTCCGCGACATTGACTTCAATCCAAGCGGTATCTCCTTGCCCGCAGGGAAGCCCATACATGCGAGCGCTCTCGGGTGAGAGACGCACCATGTCTTCATCAAGGCTCCACTCCCAAACACCTGCTCCAGCGGCCTCCTGTGCCATCCGCAAGAGATCGGCCGTCCGCTCCAGCTTGGCATGTGCGGCTCGATAGCGCTCCTCACTGGCGACGATCAGCGCCTGAGAGCGTGTGCGCTCTTCAAGCGCAGCCTCGGCTACAAGCCGCCCACGATGAAGCTCGATGTGGGCGACAACGATGCGAGCAAGGTCCTCAAGCTGGGTTCTCTGCGCGTCGGAGAAGGTCCGTGGTTTCGTGTCAATGATGCACAACGTGCCGAGGCGGATGCCTGAACGAAGGACGAGCGGCGCCCCTGCGTAGAAACGGATGCTAGGCTCACCTGTCACCAGAGGATTGTGCGCAAAGCGTGGGTCCGCCGTTGCATCTTCCACCACGAGTGCATCGTCACTGAGAATGGCATAGGCGCAGAAGGCGACATCGCGCGACGTGCCATCTGCGGTGATTCCGCATTTGGCCTTGAACCATTGCCGGTCACTGTCGATGAGTGCGATGGAAGTCATCGGGACAGAGAACAGCGCAGCCGCAGTGCTGCACACGGCATCGAAGTGAGCCTCAGGCACTGTGTCGAGGATGCGCAGATCGCGCAACGACGCAAGGCGCTCGGCCTCGTTCGGCGGAAGCGGCGGCACGTGTATTCCCATTGCCCTACGTCACACCCGTTCGGAGAGTAGGCAGGCTATAAGCGGCATTGATTGACGAATGACTTACGGCCACCTGAACGCTAGGGGAGGTTATGCTTTGTGCCCACAGAGAAACAAGCTAGGTCGGGCGGTCGATGTAGGCTGATCGACGCTGGAGCAACGCTGTCAACTCGGGGCCGCGGCCGAGCGGATCCAAGCCAAAGGATGTTTTGACTTGCCCGGTATTATGCACCTAGGAGGCCGTCCGAGTAACCCACTCGACGGCGGGGCCTGGGGGTGATTCACTCAGCTCATGGCTAAGGTGTTTCGCTCCTGGGATGTAGATCAGGGCTGGTTGCTACCGCCCTCGCTGCATGAGTTCGTGCCGCCCGGGCACATGGCGCACTTCGTCCGCGACACGGTGCGGGAAGCGCTCGACCTCTCGGCCATCCTCGACACCTACAGCGAGGAGCGCGGCTACCCACCCTACCATCCGGGCATGATGGTGGCGCTGCTGCTCTACGGCTACAGCCGGGGCCTGTACTCGTCGCGTCAGCTCGCCCGGGCCTGCGAGGAGCGGGTCGACGTGATGGCGGTGACCGGGCTGAACCGGCCGGACTTCCGTACCATCGCCGACTTCCGCAAGCGCCACCTCGGGGCCTTGTCCGACCTGTTCGTACAGGTGCTGCGCCTGTGCCGGGCCGCCGGTCTGGTGCAGTTCGCCCATGTGGCGGTGGACGGCACCAAGGTGAAGGCCAACGCCTCCCGGCACAAGGCGATGAGCTACGGGCGGATGAAGACGGCCGAGCCGGCGCTGGCCGCCGAGGTCGATGCCTGGCTGGAGCAGGCGCGCGTGGCGGACGCGGCCGAGGATGAGGCGCAGGGCGCGACCCGGCGTGGGGACGAGACGCCGGACTGGATGGCCGACCAGCAGCGACGGCTGGAGACAATCCGCGCCGCCAAGGCTGCGCTGGAGGCGGAAGCGGTCGACCCGCCCAACCCCGAGGACGAGAGTGGGCCGGGTGCGTCCTCGGGCATGCGTTGGCAGGGGCGGCCCCTGCGTGGTGAGAACGGCGGTCCGCCCGACCGGGCACAGCGCAACTTCACCGACCCGGACAGCCGCATCCTGCCGACCCGCGACGGGTTCGTGCAGGGCTACAACGGGCAGATCGCCGTCGATGCCGCGTATCAGGTGATCGTCGCGCACCGCCTCGTGCCCAACTCGGCCGACTACCGCGCCCTCGTGCCGCTTGTGGACGGGGTCCGCACTCATCTTGGGCGCAAGCCGCGGGAGGTCTCAGGCGATGCCGGCTTTGCCAACGAGGCGAACCTCGCCGCGCTGAAGGAGCGGGGCATCACGGGCTACCTCGCTCCGGGCCGGGCGCGTCATGGCGAGGCGGACGCGGCCGGCCGCCGGAGGCTGACGAAGATGCCATTGATGAGCGCGATGGCTGCGCGCCTGAAGCGAGCGGGCCGCCGCAGCCGCTACCGCCTCAGAAAGCAGGTCGTCGAGCCAGTGTTCGGGCAGATCAAGCAGGCCAGAGGCTTCCGACAGTTCTTGCTCCGGGGCCTCAATCAGGTCCGGGGCGAATGGGCGATGATCTGCACCGCCCACAACCTCCTCAAGCTGGCCAAGGCCAGACACTGAGCCCAAAACGGACGCACACGTCTGCCCGAACTTCGATGCTCAGCCTAACCCGTAAACTCGTTACTCGGACGGGCTCCTAGCCGGATGAGCGACGCACGTGCCCGCCAAGCGATTTGCCATGCCATTCCACTCTCAGGATTGCGGGCCAGACGAACTTGCTGGCCTCAACGCCACCATCGAGGCTGCGCACTCCGGCGACGCTTTGCGGTGGTCGCCAGCGAGCTCAAGGAAACGGCTAGCCAGACCGCGAGAACAAAGTCTTCCGGTGATCTGACCGGTGACTTTGGACCCGGCTGAATGAGAGCCACCGAGGGGAGGGCGCCGGACAGTGCCATTGCATGCCTGTACCAGTGCCAGAATACACCGAACACGACAGCGTCATCTCAATTTTGCGCCTACAAAGGCTGTTCGCATAAGCGGTGTTTTGACAAGAACCGTCGAGCTTGTTCCGGTGTCCCGGCGGCAGTAGCCTCTGGCTACCGACAACGAACGCAGGGGCCGGCATTCTCGCTCTTGGATGGCCATGCCGAAGAAGCTGATCACCAGACCGGTCTCCAAGCAAGCTCGCAAGCAGGCCAAGCGCGAGGCCCGGTTCGAAGCCGCCGAGCGAAGCGCGCGGGCCGAGATGCGCAAGCGGCCGCCTCTGCGGTCCGGCCTCGGCATCCTTACCGACGCGTCGCCCGCCCGCCCCGTAGACGCCGCCGCGCGCCGGATCCTCGCCGGCGGAGACATCAGCAGGAAAAGCTGATCCCTGGACGAGCAGGGTGCAGCCGCCGCTCAAGGACTTGACGACCCCGCTGAGGCCGCCGGACAGGCGCGCGCGATCGGCGGAGAATTCAGAACAGCGTGAC
>JAGTAM010000196.1 GCA_023422485.1 Pseudomonadota bacterium
CCTCAACATCAAGCAGGTCTCGGCGGCGGTGAAGACCATCATGAATGCCTACCGGGCGTTCCGCGACTGCGACGGCACCATGCTGGAGATCAACCCGCTCGTCGTCACCAAGGACGACCGGGTGCTGGCGCTCGACGCCAAGATGTCCTTCGACGACAACGCGCTCTTCCGCCGCCGCAACATCGCGGACATGCACGACCCGTCCCAGGGCGATCCCCGCGAGGCCCAGGCCGCCGAGCACAATCTCAGCTATATCGGTCTCGACGGCGAGATCGGCTGCATCGTCAACGGCGCCGGGCTCGCCATGGCGACCATGGACATGATCAAGCACGCGGGCGGTGAGCCGGCGAACTTCTTGGATGTGGGCGGCGGCGCCTCGCCCGACCGCGTCGCCACGGCTTTCCGCCTCGTCCTCTCGGACCGCAACGTGAAGGCGATCCTCGTCAACATCTTCGCCGGCATCAACCGCTGCGACTGGGTCGCGGAGGGGGTGGTGAAGGCCGCGCGCGAGGTGAAGATCGACGTGCCGCTCGTGGTGCGGCTCGCCGGCACGAATGTCGAGGAGGGCAAGAAGATCCTCGCCGAGAGCGGGCTCGACCTCATCACCGCCGACACCCTGACGGAGGCCGCGCGCAAGGCCGTCGAGGCCTGCCACGGCGCCAAGCACTGACGAGAGAGGGAGGAATCACGCCATGAGCATTCTCATCGACGAGAAGACCCCGATCCTCGTCCAGGGCATCACGGGCGACAAGGGCACCTTCCACGCCAAGGAGATGATCGCCTACGGCTCGAACGTCGTCGGCGGCGTCACCCCCGGCAAGGGCGGCAAGACCCATTGCGGCGTACCGGGGTTCAACACCGTCAAGGAGGCCGTGGAGGCCACCGGCGCCACCACCTCGATCACCTTCGTGGCGCCCCCCTTCGCGGCGGACGCGATCATGGAGGCGGCCGATGCCGGCCTGAGGCTCGTCTGCTCGATCACCGACGGCATCCCGGCCCAGGACATGATGCGGGTGAAGCGCTACCTGCGCCGCTACCCGAAAGAGAAGCGCACGATGGTGGTGGGCCCGAACTGCGCCGGCATCATCTCGCCCGGCAAGTCGATGCTCGGCATCATGCCCGGCCACATCTACCTGCCCGGCAAGGTCGGCGTCATCTCGCGCTCCGGCACGCTGGGCTACGAGGCCGCCGCCCAGATGAAGGAACTCGGCATCGGCATCTCGACCTCGGTCGGCATCGGCGGCGATCCGATCAACGGCTCCTCCTTCCTCGACCACCTCGCCCTGTTCGAGCAGGATCCGGAGACGGAAGCGGTGCTGATGATCGGCGAGATCGGCGGTCCGCAGGAGGCCGAGGCCTCCGCCTGGATCAAGGAGAATTTTTCGAAGCCCGTGATCGGCTTCGTGGCCGGCCTCACCGCTCCGAAGGGCCGCCGCATGGGGCATGCCGGCGCGATCATCTCGGCGACCGGCGACAGCGCCGCGGAGAAGGCCGAGATCATGAAATCCTACGGCCTCACGGTCGCGCCCGATCCGGGCTCGTTCGGACGGACCGTGGCCGACGTGCTCGCCCGCGCGGCGTGAAACTCCCATTCCCTTCCCCCCAGTGGGGAGGGGAGTGCTCCGTGGATCGGAGTGATCCACCGTCCCGCGAGGCCTGCCCACGGGAGTCCGAAAAGAGAACCTCGCCAGGGGGGATCCCATGACCAAGACGCTGCACGCCCGGCCGTCAGCCGCGACCGACTCGACCTTCGCGCCGCCGGTCATCACCGGCACGGCGACCGAGGACGCCCTCGACATTCTGTTCCACGCGCTCCTCGACGTGGCCCGCCGCCACGATCCCGAATTGGAGGACGTGCTGCACGGCCGCGCCGACATCTCGTCCTACACGCCCGAGATGCTGGCCCGCGCGCTCCAGGTGCAGGGCATTTGGTTCCAGCTCGTCTCCATCGCCGAGCAGAACGCGGCCATGCGCCGCCGCCGCCACGTCGAGCGCGACCAGGGCCGCGAGGCTCTGAACGGCTCCTTCGCCCGCGTGCTGGCGGAGGCCTCCGCCCGCGGCATCGGTCCGCAGCAGATCCACGCGCTGCTCAAGGACCTGCGCATCCGCCCGACGATCACGGCGCACCCCACCGAGGGCAAGCGGGTGACGGTGCTGGAGAAGCTGCGCCGGATCTACCTCGTCTTGCGCGAGCTGGAACTGCCGCGCTGGACCGAGCGCGAGCGCAACGGCCTGATGAACGAGCTGCGCGACCAGATCGAGCTGATCTGGATGACCGGCGAGCTTCATCTGGAGAAGGCCACGGTCGAGCGCGAGGTGGCGTGGGGCCTGCACTTCTTCGACGAGACTCTGTTCGAGATGCTGCCGGAGGTGATGGTCTCGCTGGAGGAGAGTCTCGCGCAGTACTATCCCGACGAGACCTTCGAGGTGCCGCCCTTCTTCCAGTTCGGAAGCTGGATCGGCGGCGACCGCGACGGCAACCCCTACGTCACCGCCAGCGTGACCCGCGAGACGCTGCAGCGCAACGCGCTGGCGTCGCTCCGCCGCTACCGCGACGGCATCACCCATCTCGGGCGGGTGCTGTCGATCACCGAGCGCTCGCTGCCGGTGCCGGAGACCTTCGGCCGCGAACTGGCGCATATGCTGGCCGAATCCGGCGACGCGCGGGCGATCGCCAACCGCAATCCCGGCGAGGCGTACCGCCAGTTCCTCTCCTGCGTCTTGCGCAAGCTCGAAGCGACGATCGCCCGCAACAAGGGCGCCCGCTCGGTCGGGCCCGATTATCCGAGCGCGGACGGGCTCATCAACGA
>JAGTAM010000218.1 GCA_023422485.1 Pseudomonadota bacterium
GGCGTAGGCGACGTGACGGATCGCGCCGTTCTGCGGACCGCCCAGCGACAGCAGAGCGGGCTCGGCGCCCGTCGCCCGCCCGCGGCTCGGGGGCGCGGCGGCGATCTCGCCGATCAGGTCGCCGTCCCAGGGGCGGTTGCCTATGATCAGCACGACGTCCGCCCGTCCGATGGTCTCGGCGCGGGTCGTGGTCATGATGCCGCCCGCGCTCAGCGCACCGAGTTCGGCGTAAACGCTGGCGCCGGACACGGGATCGAGCGAGGCGCCCAGCGTCTCGGCCAGCCGGTAGGCGGCGCGCAGCGCCGAGACTTCGGCGCTCAGGCCCGCCAGAACCGGCACGCGCGACGCGGCCAGCAGGTCGGCCGCGGCTTCGACCGCCGCGTCCACATCCGCCGCGCCTCCCTTCACCCAGGCTGCCATGCTTCCTCACCGTCGTTTCTTCGGGCTTCCCCGCGTCGAGGCGGGGCGAAAGACGGTCATGTCCGAAGGGCGCCCTGGGCGCCCCTGGTGGAGACTCGATGCCCTCGAATTCCCGGCTCGGGTTCAAGGACAGGGGCTCGGACCGGCTCCGCGAATGGGAGCGGGCTGGTTTTGCCTTCCTGAGCCGGAGCCTGCAAGCCCCCGGCGAAGTTTGCATCGGAGATTTCCTGCATCGACCCGCGCCGGGCCCACGATGATCCGGCGCGATAAACGGGGCTGTCTGCGTCTTCGAGGATGTGTTGAGCGAGGTTGCCTCGGGCGAGGTTGTCGGCGCCGCCGCAGCGTGGGAGAAGCCGCCCGCATCGCCGGGCGCGTGTGCGCCGGCCGTGCCGGCAGCTTTTGCGGGAGGGAATGAGACCGTGGCCGAGGTCCCGGACCAGACGGGTGAGATCCTGAGCGCGCCGCGCTCCGCCGGCCGTGCCGTGAATGCCGTGCGGGTCCGTGCCCCCGCACGCCTGCATTTCGGCTTCCTCGACCTCAATGGCGGCCTCGGGCGCCGCTTCGGCAGCATCGGCCTCGCCCTCGACGCGCCGGCCATGCAGCTCGTGGCCCGCCCGGCCAAGCGCGTCTCCGCGACCGGCCCGGAGGCCGAGCGGGTGCGCGCCAACCTGCTCGCGGCAGCCTCCTATCTCGACGTGCCGGAGGCCGTGGCGGTCGAGGTCGAGGAAGCCATTCCCGCCCATGCCGGCTTCGGCTCGGGCACCCAGGTCGCGCTGGCGGTGGCCGCCGCGGTGGCGCGTCTGAACGGACGCCCCTTCGCGCCGGCCGATTTCGCCGACGTGCTCGACCGCGGCAACCGCTCCGGTGTCGGGCTCGCCGCCTTCACCGAGGGCGGCTTGATCGTCGATGGCGGGCGCGACGGGTCCGGCGCGCCGCCCCCGGTCATCGCCCGGCTTCCCTACCCGGAAGACTGGCGGGTCGTGCTGATTCTCGACGAAGCTATGACCGGAGTGCATGGCTCCCGTGAGACGGAAGCGTTCCGCGATCTGCCGCCCTTCGATCCGGGCCAGGCTGCGGAGATCTGCCGGATCGTGCTGATGCAGGTCCTGCCGGCTGCCGCGACCGCCGAGCCCGAGGGCTTCGGCGCCGGCATCACGCAGATTCAGAAGCGGATCGGAGACCACTTCGCCCCTCACCAGGGTGGCCGCTTCGCCAGTCCGGCGGTGGCCGAGGCGCTTGCCGCCGTGGCGGCAGACGGCGTGCCCGGCTACGGCCAGAGTTCCTGGGGGCCGACCGGCTTCGCGCTGATGCCGTCGCAGCGGGAGGCCGAGGCGCTGGTCGCGGGGCTGGCGCGACCCGGCCGTTTGCGCTTCGTCATCGCGCGCGGACGGAATGTCGGCGCCTCGGTGTCCGAAGTTTAGAGCTTTTTCTTTTCCGCACTTCAAAGAAACCTGCGCTTGACCGGCGCCGGTCGTTCCGGTTTTGCACCTGAAGCGCCTCGCAAAGGCGCGGTCACGAGAGGACGAACACCATGGCCCGCTCGATCCTGCACATGCTGACGCCGCTCAAGCACATGAGCCCGTTCGACGTGAACATGGCGATCGATGCCGGTTTCGAGACGCTGATCCCCTACACGAACGTCGATCTCACCGATGTCGTCTCGCTGACCCAGGACTCGATCTTCTCCCGCGCGCCGCAGGACGGCGTGCGCACCGGCATCTTCATCGGCGGCAAGAACGCCGAGTTGGCGCTCGACATGGTAGACCGGGCGAAGAAGGCCTTCGTGCCTCCCTTCGTCAACCACGTCTTCGCCGATCCGGCCGGCTCCTTCACCACCGGTGCGGCGATGGTCGCCGAGGTGAACCGCGCCCTCAAGGCGAAGTTCTCGACCGATCTCAAGGGCAAGCGCATCGTCATCTTCGGCGGCGCCGGCGTGGTCGCCTACGTCGCGGCCGTGATCGGCGCGCTGGAGGGTGCGCAGACCGTGCTCGTCGGCCATGACGGCGAGGAGCGTGTCTCGAAGATCGCCTTCACCATGAAGTGGCGCTTCGGCATCGAGGTCGGCGCCGTCGACGGCACGGCGCCCGAGGCGCGGCGCGCGGCCATCACCGACGCCGACGTCATCCTCTCGGCAGGCCCCGCCGGCGTCTCGATCCTGACGGCGGAGGATCTCGAATCCGCGCCGAAGCTCC
>JAGTAM010000305.1 GCA_023422485.1 Pseudomonadota bacterium
CGCCGATCAAGATGCTGCACCCCCTGCTCACCGCGACGCAGGAGGGCAACTATGTCGGCACCGAGAATATCGGCGCGATCCCGTTTACCGGCGTGATCCTGGCGCACTCGAACGAGGCCGAGTGGCAGTCGTTCAAGACCAACAAGAACAACGAAGCCTTCATCGACCGGATCTACGTGATCAAGGTGCCCTACTGCCTCCGCGTCACGGAGGAGCAGCGCATCTACGAGAAGCTGATCTCGGGCTCCGAACTCTCCACCGCGGCCTGCGCGCCGGGGACGCTGGAGATGCTGGCCCGCTTCTCGGTGCTCTCGCGGCTTCGCGAGCACGCCAATTCCAACCTTTTCTCGAAAATGCGGGTCTACGACGGCGAGTCGCTCCGCGAGGTCGATCCCCGCGCCCGCTCGATGCAGGAATACAAGGACACCGCCGGCGTCGACGAGGGCATGGACGGGATCTCGACCCGCTTCGCCTTCAAGGTGCTGGCCGCGACCTTCAACCACGACACCACCGAGGTCTCGGCCGACCCCGTCCACCTGATGTACGTGCTGGAACAGGCGATCCGGCGCGAGCAACTGCCGCCGGAGACCGAGAAGCGCTACATCGAGTTCATCAAGACCGAGCTCGCGCCGCGCTATGCCGAATTCATCGGCCACGAAATCCAGAAGGCCTATCTCGAATCGTATCACGATTACGGCCAGAACCTGTTCGATCGCTACATCGACTACGCCGACGCCTGGATCGAGGATCAGGACTTCAAGGATGCCGAGACCGGACAGCTTCTCAACCGTGAACTCCTGAACCAGGAGCTGACCAAGATCGAGAAGCCGGCGGGCATCGCCAACCCCAAGGATTTCCGCAACGAGGTGGTGAAGTTTGCGCTCCGCTCGCGGGCGCAGCACGGCGGGCGCAACCCGTCCTGGACCTCCTACGAGAAGCTGCGCGAGGTGATCGAGCGGCGGATGTTCTCCCAGGTCGAGGAACTGCTTCCCGTCATCTCCTTTGGTTCCAAGAAGGACAGCGAGACCGAGAAGAAGCACGGCGAGTTCGTCGACCGGATGACCGACCGGGGCTACACCGAGCGGCAGGTTCGGCGGCTCGTGGAATGGTACATGCGTGTGAAGCAGGCGGGCTGAGGCGGGCTTTCGGCCCGCCGGCATCCGCCGCAACTCCCGCACCTTTGTCCCTCGACCAGGGACGTGAGACTAGGCGCTGAGCGACCCCGGATGCACATCGTCGATCGACGGCTCAATCCAGGCGGAAAGAGCCTCCCGAACCGCCAGCGCTTCCTGCGCCGGGTCAAGGACGTCGCCCAGCGGGCGGTGCGCGAATCCGCCCGCGAGAAGGACATCAAGGATCTCGGCAAGGACGGGCGCATCTCCGTGCCGGGCGACGGGGTGCGCGAGCCGCGCTTCTCCCGCCAACCGGGCACGGGGCACCAGGACTACATCCTGCCCGGCAACAAGACCTACGTGGAGGGCGACCGCATCGAGCGCCCGCCGGGCGGTGGGGGCGGAGGCGGCTCCGGGGAGGGCGGCGAGGGTGGCGAGAACAGCGAGGACGCCTTCCACTTCGTCCTGACGCGGGAGGAGTTCCTCGACCTCTTCCTCGAAGACCTCGAACTGCCCGATCTCGCCAAACGCCGCCTCGCCATCGTCGAGACGGAAGGGCTGCGCCGGGCCGGCTACACGGTCTCGGGCTCGCCGGCGAACCTCGCCTTGTCGCGCACGCTGCGCAACTCGATGTCCCGGCGCATCGCCCTCAAGCGACCGAAGCTCGAAGAGGTGGCGGCCCTCGAAGCGGAGATCGCCGCCGCCGAGGCTGCGAACGATCCGCGCCTGCCCGACCTGCAACTCAAGCTGCTCGGCTTGCGCGAGCGCTCCAAGCGCATTCCCTATGTCGATCCGATCGACCTGCGCTTCCGCCGCTTCGAGCCCTATCCGAAACCGATCGCGCAAGCCGTGATGTTCTGCCTGATGGACGTCTCGGGCTCGATGACCGAGCACATGAAGGACCTGGCCAAGCGCTTCTACATCCTGCTGCACATCTTCCTGACGCGCCGCTACAAGCACGTCGAGATCGTCTTCATCCGCCATACCGACAAGGCGACGGAGGTGGACGAGGAGACCTTCTTCGGCTCCCGCGAGCCCGGCGGCACGCTGGTCTCGTCCGCGCTGGTCGAAATGAAGCGCATCGTCACCGAGCGCTACTCGCCGGATGACTGGAACATCTACGCGGCGCAGGCCTCGGACGGCGACAATGTCTCCTCGGACGGACCGACCTCGACGGAGTTGCTGCGCGCGCACATCCTGCCCGCCTGCCAGCACTTCGCCTATCTCGAAGTCGGCGATGAGAACGGCCCGCGTGCCGGCTTCGTCGAGCACCGCACCACCCTGTGGCGCACCTACGAGGCTCTGGCCAAGGCCGGCGAGCCGCTGGCCATGCGCAAGGTGAACCACCGCCGCGACATCTACCCCGTGTTCCGCGAGCTGTTCGGCCGCAAGGACGCGCGGGCGGAGGCGTAGCGAATGGCCTCCCCGCGATGGGAGGAGAGACAGCGTCGAAGAGAAGGGCCGACATGGTCGCGAGCCTGAGCCGCACGAAGTCCACCGCCCCGAAGCCGGGCGAGCTGCTGTTTACCGGCAACGACTGGGACTTCGAGACGATCCGGCGCATCCACGACGCCTGCGAGGCGGTGGCCGGGCCGGAACTCGGCCTGTCCTGGTACCCGAACCAGATCGAGATCATCACCGCCGAGCAGATGCTCGACGCCTATGCCTCGATCGGCATGCCGCTGTTCTACAAGCACTGGTCCTTCGGCAAGCACTTCGCCCAGCAGGAAGCGAGCTACCGCCGCGGCCTGATGGGGCTCGCCTACGAGATCGTCATCAACTCCGATCCGTGCATCTCCTACGTCATGGAGGAGAACACGGCGACGATGCAGACGCTGGTGATCGCCCACGCCGCCTTCGGGCATAACCACTTCTTCAAGAACAACTACCTGTTCCGCCAGTGGACCGACGCGGAGGGCATCCTCGATTATCTCGACTTCGCCAAGGGCTACATCGCCCGCTGCGAGGAGCGCTACGGGCATCAGGCGGTCGAGCACGTCCTCGACGCCGCCCACGCGCTGATGAGCCAGGGCGTCCACCGCTACCCGCGCAAGAAGCGGCCGGATCTGGCGTCCGAGCAGCGGCGCGAGCGCGAGCGCGAGCAGCACGGTGAGCAGATCTACAACGACCTCTGGCGGACGCTTCCGACCAAGGCCGGCGGCCAGAAGGGCGACCCGGCGCTGGAGCGGCGGCGGGCGCTGCTCGAACTGCCGCAGGAGAACATCCTCTACTTCCTGGAGAAGGTGGCCCCGCGCCTGCGGCCCTGGCAGCGCGAGATCCTGCGGATCGTCCGGCTCGTGGCCCAGTACTTCTACCCGCAGCGCCAGACCAAGGTGATGAACGAGGGCTGCGCCACCTACTGCCACTACCGGATCATGAACGCGCTCTCGCAGAAGGGGCAGCTCAGCGAGGCGGCCTATCTCGAGTTCCTGACCTCGCACACCAACGTCATCCGCCAGCCGACCTTCGACGACCGCTCGTTCGGCGGCCACAATCCCTACGCGCTCGGATTCGCGATGATGCAGGACATCGCCCGCATCGTGGAGCAGCCGAGCCAAGAGGACCGCGAGTGGTTCCCCGACATTGCCGGCCGCGGTGACGCCATGGGGGTGCTGCGCGATTGCTGGGAGAATTATCGCGACGAGAGCTTCATCGCGCAGTTCCTCAGCCCGAAGCTGATGCGCGACATGCGCCTGTTCCACGTGGTGGACGACCCCGATGAGCCGGAGATGCGGGTCGAGGCGATCCACGACGAACGCGGCTACCGCAAGATGCGCCGCTCCTTCGCCCGGCAATACGACGTGGCGTGGCTCGACCCCGATATCGAGGTGGTGGACGTCGATCTGGAGGGCGACCGCCGGCTCATTCTCCACCACAAGGCCCTCAACCGCATCACCCTGCAGCGGGAGGATGCCCGGCGGGTGCTACAGCACCTCGCCGATCTGTGGGGCTACGACGCGGTGCTGAAGGAGGTCGATCCGGCGAGCGGTGCGGTCTTGGTCGAGCACTCCGCGAGCGCGCGGCCGATTTTCTTTTGACGTTTTGGAGCGTCCGCTCGGCCGCTCTCATCCAACCCTCACCCTCATCCTGAGGTGGCGGCGCGCAGCGTCGCCCTCGAAGGATCTTCCAGGGATCGCGCGGGAACGGGAGGATCCTTCGAGGCCCGCTGCCTCGGGCACCTCAGGATGAGGTGGTGGATAGGAGGCTGGTTGTGAAATTCGTGCTCAAAGCGACAGGATCGCGGCCCCCGCATCCCGCGCCCGCGCGGTGAAGCGGACCCGGCCGCCCTCCAGCACAGCGTCGCCGCCGGCGATCAGGGCCAGTGCCGCCGGGTAGAGCCGGTGCTCCTGCACAATCACCCGGGCGCTCAGCGTATCGGCGTCATCGTCCGGCAGCACCGGCACGGCGGCCTGCGCCACGATCGGCCCGGCATCGAGCTCCGGCACGACATAGTGCACGGTACAGCCGTGCAGGCGCACGCCGGCTTCCAGCGCCCGCTCATGGGTGTGCGTGCCCTTGAACAGCGGCAGCAGCGAGGGGTGGATGTTGATCATCCGGCCGCCCCAAGCCCCCACGAAGGCGTCGGTGAGGATGCGCATGAAGCCGGCGAGCACGATCAGCTCGATCCCGGCGGCGTCCAGTTCGGCCTGGAGCGCGGCGTCGAAGCGCGTCCGGTCGGCGAACGCCTTGTGGTCGATGGCGCGGGCCGGGATGCCGGTTTCCCGCGCGCGGTCGAGGCCGGCGGCGGCGGGGCGGTTCGAGAGAACGAGCACGATCTCGGCCGGATAGTCCGGTGCACGCGCCGCCTCGATCAGCGAGACCATGTTCGAGCCGCGGCCGGAGATCAGGATCGCGACGCGTTTTTTACGGGTCGAAGCGCTCACAGCGCCAACTGCCCCTTGAACGTCACCGGCTCCGCCCCGCGCTCGGTGATCTGCCCGAGCCGCACCGGCGCCTCGCCGGCCTCGGTCAGCGCGTCCGCCACGGCATCGGCGGCATCGGCGGCGACGACCACCACCATGCCGATGCCGCAGTTGAAGGTGCGCAGCATCTCCGCTTCCGCGACGCCGCCCTCGCGCGCCAGCCAGCCGAAGACCGGTGGTACGGCGACCGCCGAAAGGTCGATCTCGATGCCGACGCCGTCGGGCAGGACGCGGGGCAGGTTGTCGGGAAAGCCGCCTCCGGTGATGTGGGCGAGCGCCTTGATGCCGCCGGCCCGCTTCAGGGCGGCGAGCAGCGGCTTCACGTAGATCCGGGTCGGTTCCAGCAGCGCCTCGCCGAGGCTGCGGCCGGGGGCGAAGGGGGCGTCGGCGTCGTAGCCGAGCCCGGTCTTGGCCACGATCCGCCGCACCAGCGAGAAACCGTTCGAGTGAACCCCCGATGAGGGCAGGCCGAGCACGACGTCGCCGGGCAGGATGCCGGGGCGCGGCAGCAGCGTTCCGCGCTCGGCCGCGCCCACCGAGAAGCCGGCGAGATCGTAATCGGCGCCGTCGTAGAGGCCCGGCATCTCGGCGGTCTCGCCGCCGATCAGCGCGCAGCCGGCCTGCCGGCATCCCTCGGCGATGCCGCGCACGATGTCGGCGCCGACGCCCGGCACGAGCTTGCCGGTGGCGTAGTAGTCGAGGAAGAACAGGGGTTCCGCGCCCTGCACGATGATGTCGTTGACGCACATCGCCACGAGGTCGATGCCGATCGTGTGGTGGCGTCCGGTCTCGATGGCGATCTTCACCATGGTGCCGACGCCGTCGTTGGCGGCGACCAGGATCGCGTCCTTGAAGCCCGCCGCCTTGAGGTCGAACAGCCCGCCGAACCCGCCGATCTCGGCATCCGCGCCCGGCCGGCGCGTGGCGCGCACCAGCGGCTTGATCGTCTCGACGAGCGCGTTGCCCGCGTCGATGTCGACGCCAGCCTGCGCGTAAGTGAGCCCGTTCCCGTCCTGCGCCGTCATCGCCGCCCCGTCGTCCGGTATTCGCTGATCATGCGCCAATCCGCTGCCACATCGTGGCGCGATTGACCACCGTCACCGGCGTCGGGCGGTGGTTTCGGGCACAGCATCATTCCGCGGTGCGGGCGAAAAGCGTTCGGAACAGCACGGCCGAGCGCTCCAGCCCCTCCGGGGTGAGCTGCACGGACCGCTCGTTGTTGCCGGGGGCGAAGATCAGGCCCTTGGCGTGAAGACGACCCAGCGCGTCCCAGGAATGCTCCTTCCAGGCCCGGTCGCCGTCATGCAGGGTGAGCCGAAGCAGGGCCAGAACTGCGGCGTCGATCCGGTCGGTATCCTCGGTGTCCATGGCGTCACGTCTCCGTCGAGGTCGAGCAGCCATCGAACGCCCTTGCGCCGCGCGCGGCAAGGCCCGCCTTGACCGGACGTGCCCCGCTTCCCACTGTCCGCGCCGGACGAAGTCACAGGGGACGACATCTCGATGCGTGGGCGGGCAATCATCGGGCTCTCGATCCTCGCGGTCCTTATCTTCCTGCTCTACGAGCTGCGCGAGGTGATGCTGCCCTTCGTGGCGGGGCTGGCGCTCGCCTACCTGCTCGACCCGCTCGCCGACCGGCTGGAGCGGCTCGGCCTCGGCCGGCTCGCCGCGACCCTGCTGATCCTGTCGGGCTTCGTCGTCGGGCTCGTGGTGGTGCTCATCATCGTGGTGCCCCTGGCTGCCAGCCAGATCGCCTCCCTCGTCAACGCCCTGCCGACCATGGTCGGGCGCCTGCAGGGCATCCTCGTCGAGCGGGCCGGACCGCTGCTGCAGCGCGTCGGCGGCAGCGAGGTGGTCAGCGAACTGCAATCCTCCGTCGGCACGCTGGTAGGGCAGGGCGGAGCGTGGTTCCTCGCCTTCCTCAAGTCGCTCTGGACCGGGAGTCAGGCCCTCATCTCCATCGCTTCGCTGCTCGTCGTGACGCCGGTCGTCGCCTTCTACGTGCTGCACGACTGGGACCGGATGATCGCTGCCCTCGACGGCTGGGTGCCCCCGCGCCACCGCCCGACCGCGCGCCGGCTCGCGCGAGAGATCGACGGCGCGGTGACCGGCTTCGTGCGCGGGCAGAGCCTCGTCTGCCTGATCCTCGGCTCGTTCTACGCGGTCGGGCTGTTCCTCGTCGGGCTGAA
>JAGTAM010000319.1 GCA_023422485.1 Pseudomonadota bacterium
TGTTGTGTATATGAGACAGCCCATTGCGTCAGATGGCGGCAGTAATCGTCCCATTCCGAGCGCTTGAGCTTGAGGTAGCTCGGCACGAAGGCGCCGAGCGCCTCGTTGAGGACGGGACTCGCCTCCAGCGCGCGCAGCGCGTCGAGCAGGTTGAGCGGCAGGCGCTTGACGCCCTCCACATTGTGCCCGTCGGTGTACATGTTGATGTCGAGGCGCTGGCCCGGATCGCGTTGCTGACGGATGCCGTCGAGGCCGGCGGCGAGGATGCCGGCCTGGAGCAGGTAGGGGTTGGCCGCGCCGTCGGCGAGGCGGAACTCGAAGCGCCCGCCGTCCGGAATGCGGATCATGTGGGTGCGGTTGTTGCCCGTGTAGGTCACGGTGTTGGGTGCCCAGGTCGCCCCCGAGGTGGTGCGCGGCGCGTTGATGCGCTTGTAGGAATTCACGCATGGATTGGTGAGCGCGGCGAGCGCGTCCGCCGAGTGGATCAGGCCGCCGATGAAGTGGTAGCCGATCTGCGACAGGCCGATCTCGTCCGAGCGGTCGGAGAAGACGTTCTGGCCGTCGCGCCAGAGCGAGACGTGGGCGTGGCAGCCCGAGCCCGTCAGGTCCATGAAGGGCTTGGGCATGAAGGTCGCGCGGAAGCCGTGCTTCTCGGCGATCGAGCGGGTCATATACTTGAAGAAGGCGTGCCGGTCGGCGGTCACGAGCGCGTCGTCATAGTCCCAGTTCATCTCGAACTGGCCGTTCGCGTCCTCGTGGTCGTTCTGGTAGGGCTTCCAGCCGAGGCTCAGCATCGCGTCGCAGATCTCGGTGATCACCTCGTAGCGGCGCATCAGGGCCGACTGGTCGTAGCAGGGCTTGGTCTGCTTGTCGGCGGTGTCGGCGGGCTCCGAGCCGCAGGGCGTGATCAGGAAGAACTCGCACTCGACGCCGCTCTTCATCTGCAGCCCCTCGCGGGCCGCTTCCTTGATCAGGCGCTTGAGGATGTTGCGCGGGCCCTGCTCGACCGCCTTGCCGTTCATCACGAGGTCGGCGGGCAGCCAGCCGACTTCCGGTTTCCAGGGCAGTTGGATCAGCCCTTCCGGGTCGGGCATCGCCAGCAGGTCGGCGTCCGCCGGGCTCATGTCGAGCCAGGTGGCGAAGCCGGCAAAGCCCGCGCCGTTGCGGCAGGTGCTGGCGATCGCGGCGGCCGGCACCAGCTTGGCGCGCTGGGTGCCGAACAGATCGGTGTAGGAGACGAGGAAATACTTGATGCCGCGTTCCCGGGCGGCGGCTTCGAGTTCGTGCGTCATTGCAAGAATCCTCCCGGCTTGGTGGTTCGGCCCCATCGCCACAAAAGAAAGAGGGCCGCCCTCGAAGCCTCGGGGCGGCCCTCGCAGATCACATGCCGGTCTTGCCGGGAATCCAGCCGGTGCCGGCGAGCGGCACCTGCGCCATCGCCGCAGCTTCGATGGTGAGCGCCACCAGATCCTCGGGTTCGAGGTTGTGCAGGTGGCTCTTGCCGCAGGCGCGGGCGATGGTCTGGGCCTCCAGCGTCATCACCGCGAGGTAGTTGGCGAGCCGGCGGCCGGCGAGTTCCGGATCGAGGCGCTTGGCCAGTTCCGGATCCTGCGTGGTGATGCCGGCGGGGTCCTTGCCCTCGTGCCAGTCGTCGTAGGCGCCGGCGGTCGTGCCGAGCGCCTCGTACTCCGCCTGCCAGCGGGGATCGTTGTCGCCGAGCGCGATCAGGGCGGCGGTGCCGATGGCGACCGCGTCGGCGCCGAGCGCCAGCACCTTGGCGACGTCGGCGCCGGAGCGGATGCCGCCGGAGACCACGAGCTGCACCTTGCGGTGGAGCCCCAGATCCTGAAGCGCCTGAACCGCGGGGCGGATCGCGGCGAGCGTCGGGATGCCGACATGCTCGATGAACACGTCCTGCGTCGCGGCGGTGCCGCCCTGCATGCCGTCGAGCACCACCACGTCGGCGCCGGATTTGGCCGCGAGCGCGGTGTCGTAATAGGGGCGCGAGGCGCCGACCTTGACGTAGATCGGCTTCTCCCAGTCGGTGATCTCGCGCAGCTCCTCGATCTTGATCGCGAGGTCGTCCGGCCCGGTCCAGTCCGGGTGGCGGCAGGCGGAGCGCTGATCGACACCCGGCGGCAGGCAGCGCATGCCGGCGACGCGCTCGGTGATCTTCTGGCCGAGCAGCATGCCGCCGCCGCCGGGCTTGGCGCCCTGGCCGATCACCACCTCGATGGCGTCGGCCTTGCGCAGGTCGTCCGGGTTCATGCCGTAGCGCGACGGCAGGTACTGGTAGCCCAGGGTCTTGGAGTGGCCGCGCTCCTCCGGCGTCATGCCGCCGTCGCCCGTCGTGGTGGAGGTGCCGGCGATGGTCGCGCCGCGCCCGAGGGCTTCCTTGGCGTTGGCCGAGAGCGAGCCGAAGCTCATGCCGGCGATGGTGACCGGCGTCTTCAGGTGGATCGGCTTCGAGGCGAAGCGCGAGCCCAGCACCACCTCGGTGCCGCAGCGCTCGCGGTAGCCCTCCAGCGGATAGCGGCTGATCGAGGCGCCGAGGAACAGGAGGTCGTCGAAGTGCGGCAGCGCCCGCTTCGCACCGGCGCCACGGATGTCGTAGATGCCGGTCGCCGCCGCGCGGCGGATCTCGGACATCACGTCGGGGGTGAAGGTCGCCGACAGGCGCGGCTTGGTGCGCGGAGGCTGGCGATGATCGGTCATCAGTAGGCTCCGGCGTTGTCGACGTGGAAGTGGTAGAGGGTGCGGGCCGAGCCGTAGCGGCGGAACTCGCTCGGGTTCACCTCCCCGGCGAGGCCGGCGGCGGCGAGCTTGTCGGCGAGCTCCTTGAGGTGCTCGTCGCGCATCTCCTTCTCGACGCAGTCGGCGCCCAGACTCTTGACCGAGCCTCGCACGTAGAGCTTCGCCTCGTAGAGCGAGTCGCCCAGCGCCTCGCCCGCATCTCCCAGCACGGTGAGCGTGCCGGCCTGGGCCATGAAGGCCGACATGTGGCCGATCGAGCCCTTCACGACGATGTCGACGCCCTTCATCGAGATGCCGCAGCGGGCGCCGGCATTGCCGTCGATGATGAGCATGCCGCCATGGGCCGTGGCACCGGCCGACTGGCTGGCATCACCCCGCACGTGGACGAGGCCGGAGATCATGTTCTCGGCCACCCCCACGCCCGCATTGCCGTTGACGAGAACGGTGGCGAGTTTGTTCATGCCGGCGCAGTAATAGCCGACATTGCCCTCGATCTCGACCGAGACCGGCGCATCGAGCCCGGCGGCGATGGCGTGGCGCCCATCAGGGCCGGTGACGGTCCAGTGGGTTTCGTTGGTGTCCGGCCGCAGGGCATGGAGCGCCCGGTTCAGCTCGCGCAGGGGCGCGGATCGCAGGTCGAAGCTCGGCATCACTGGCGCTCCCCGGAGGCGTGATCGGCGCTCTTGCGCTCCCACGCGAAGACCTTGGCCGGCTCGGGTTCGAACACGCGGGCGGTGTCGATGCCGGGCAGGCCGACCAGCGCCCGGTACTCGGAGCCGAAGGCGACGTAGTCGTCGGTCTCGGCCATCACGGCGGGCTTGCAGGCGATGGGGTCGCGCACCACGGCAAAGCCGTTCTCGGTGCCGACCACGAAGGTGAAGAAGCCGTCGAGATCGGTCAGGCTCGATTCCAGCGCCTGCTTCAGGGAAGCGCCCTCGCGCATGCGCCAGCTGAGATAGCCGGCGGCGACCTCGGTGTCGTTCTGCGTGGCGAAGCTCAGGCCCTCGTGCCGCAGGCGGCGGCGCAGGTCGTTGTGGTTCGACAGCGAGCCGTTATGGACGAGGCACTCGTCGGTGCCGGTGGAGAACGGGTGAGCGCCGTTGGTCGTCACCGCGCTCTCGGTGGCCATGCGGGTGTGGCCGATGCCGTGGGTGCCGGTCATCCGCTCGAGGGCGAAGCGCTCGGCCACCTTGGCCGGCAGCCCGACCTCCTTGTAGATCTCCATGCGCTTACCCGCGCTCACCACGTCGATGCCGGGGGCGTTGTCCTTGAGCCAGGCGCGGATCTCCGTCTCGCGCTCCGCCGGGATCGAGAGGACGGTGTGGGTGTCGCGCTCGCTCGCTTGCGCCGAGAGGGACAGCGCTCCCTCCAACTTCGCGACCGTCTCGCGCAGGGCCGAAGCGCCGGGACCGCGCAGGGTCAGCTTCACGCTGCCCGCATCCGAGACGCTGTCCGAGCCGTAGACCGCGAAACCCGCACTGTCGGGGCCGCGATCGGTCATCGTCTCCAGCATTTTGGAGAGCATCGCGCCGAGCTGCGGTTCAAGCTTCGGATTCTTGAGGAATAGTCCGACAATACCGCACATCGGCGTCGCCCCGTCCGTTCGTTCCCTTGGGAAAGTGATCGCACGGTGATGCGGCGACGTCAACTTTCAAGCACGAAAATTTCCTCTCATGAAACGAACTGCCTGGGATCTCGGCAGCTTCGATCCTCCCTCTTCGTCATCACGCGGCAAGGCCGAAGCGATCCAGGGCACCGCATTTTCCGGAGAGGTCGGGCCTCTGGATCGCTTCGCTGACGCTCGCGATCACGGAAGGAGGGAAGGACGAGGGCTGGCCTCAGTCTCAACCCTCCGCTTCCTGCCGGTGCCGTCGCCGCTCGGCTCGCGACAGCTCGTCGGCACTGGCAAAACCCGTCGCGGTGGCGATCTCGGCGCGGCTCAGCGCGCTCTCGCGGCCGAGCTGGTGCGCGCGGTCGAGGCGAAGGTGCAGGTAATGGCGGTGGAGACCCCGCCCGAGGCGATCGCGAAACAGCCGCTCCAACTGCCGCACGGAAACGTGGGCGAGATCCGCCAGGTTCTCGCGGGCGAGCGGCACTTCGAGGTTCGCCTCCATCGCCGCGAGCACCCGCAGCAGGCGCGGGTCGCGCACGCCGAAGCGCTGGCGCAGGTCCATCCGCTGCGGGCTCAGGCCCTCGCGGATCTGGTTGTGCAGGAACCAGTCGCTGACGCCCGCCGCGAGGCCGGGGCCGTGGTCGCGCCCGATCAGGTCGAGCATCAGGTCGAGCGCGGCGATGCCGCCGGAGCAGGTGATTCGGTCGCCCTGGATCTCGAACAGCGAGCGGACCACCGCGATCTCGGGATAGCGCTCCTCGAAGGCCGGGACGTGCTCCCAGTGCAATGTGCAGCGCCGCCCGGCGAGCAGGCCGGCGCGGGCGAGCAGATAGGGGCCGCCGGAGATGCCGCCGAGCGTCGCACCGTGCCGGGCGAGGCCGCGCAGCCACGCGAACAGGGCTGGATCATCGAACTCCGCCGGGTTGCCGCCGGCGCAGACGAAAACGCGGTCGGCGCGCGCGTTCGCGCCCACCGTGACGTCGGTGAGGATGCCGAGCCCGTTCGAGGCCTGCACCACGCCGCCGCCGGGTGCGGCGTGCCACCAGCGATAGAGCTCGCAGCCCGACAGCGTGTTGGCGGCGCGCAGCGGCTCGACCGCCGCGGTGTAGGCCATCAGGGGAAAGTCCGGCACCAGTACGAAGCCGACCGTGCGTGGGGTGGGTGTGGGCGCCCGCGGCGCCCTGCGCCTGGACCGGGCACGGCCGGTCAGTTCATGGGTCTCATGCATTTCGACGCGATTTGCTGGGATCGTGTCGTGAAATGCAAGCCTGATCGCGGGCGACCTCGACTAGTGATGAGGGGAGCGACACTCCTCCGTCGATCGAGCGGATTCCCATATGCGCTACTCCCTCTTCAGCGTCCTGGGACAAGCCCTGCGCGGCCAGCGGGACTGGACTCCGCAATGGCGCGACGCCGCCCCGCAGGAGGCCTACGACGTGGTCATCGTCGGCGGCGGCGGGCATGGGCTCGCCACCGCCTACTACCTCGCCAAGGAACACGGCATCACCCGCGTCGCCGTGTTGGAGAAGAGCCACATCGGCTCCGGCAATGTCGGGCGCAACACCACCATCGTGCGCTCGAATTACGGCTTGCCGGGCAACATCCCGTTCTACGAGCGCTCGATGAAGCTCTGGGAGGGGCTGGAGCAGGACATCAACTACAACGCCATGGTCAGCCAGCGCGGCGTGCTGAATCTCTACCACTCGGACGCGCAGCGTGACGCCTACGCGCGGCGCGGCAACGCCATGCGGCTCGCCGGCATCGACGCGGAACTCCTCGACCGCGAGGGCGTGCGGGCGATGGTGCCGTTCATCGATTTCGACAACGCGCGCTTCCCCGTGAAGGGCGGCCTGCTCCAGCGCCGCGGCGGCACCGTGCGCCACGACGCCGTGGCCTGGGGCTATGCCCGCGCGGCGAGTGATCGCGGCGTCGACATCGTCCAGAACTGCGCCGTCACCGGCATCCGCCGCGAGAACGGGCGCGTCACCGGCGTCGAGACCAGCCGCGGCTTCATCCGCGCGGGGAAGGTCGCGATCTCGGTCGCCGGCTCGTCCTCGTTGCTCGCCGGCATGGTCGACATGCGCCTACCGATCGAGAGCCACGTGCTCCAGGCCTTCGTCAGCGAGGGCGTGAAGCCCTTGATCGACGGCGTGATGACGTTTGGGGCCGGCCACTTCTACGTCAGCCAGTCGGACAAGGGCGGCCTCGTCTTCGGCGGCGATATCGACGGCTACAATTCCTACGCCCAGCGCGGCAACCTCCACACCATCGAGGACGTGATGGAGGGCGGCATGGCGCTCTGGCCGGGGCTGGGGCGCCTGCGGCTGCTGCGCCACTGGGGCGGCATCATGGACATGTCGATGGACGGGAGCCCGATCATCGACCGCACCGACATCGGCGGCCTCTACCTCAACGCCGGCTGGTGCTACGGCGGCTTCAAGGCGCCGCCGGCCGCGGGCTTCTGCTTCGCCCACCTGATCGCCCGCGACGAACCGCACGCGGATGCGAGCGCCTACCGCCTCGACCGCTTCGCCACCGGCCATCTCATCGACGAGAAGGGCATGGGCGCCCAGCCCAACCTGCATTGAGACTTCCCGAGCAGCGCCATCCGCCGCACGCGAGGGCGACGTGCCGTCGCGCTTGCGGTGCCCGCGAGCGGGCACCGATCTCGAAGAGGACGACACGCCATGCGCATCCGATGCCCCTTCTGCGGCGAGCGCGACAATGGGGAGTTCAGCTATCTCGGCGACGCCGCGCCCCGGCGCCCCGACGGGATGGAGGCCTCGGCCCACGCCATGCACGACTACGTCTATCTGCGCGACAACCCGGCCGGGACGCTCCGCGAGCTCTGGTACCACGCCGCCGGCTGCCGCTCCTGGCTGGTCGTGACCCGCGACACCCGCACCCACGCCATCGAATCGGTCGAGCCGGCGCGCGACGTCGCGCGGGCGCGCCGCTCGGGAGAGGCCGCATGACCACGCTCGCCCTTCAGCGCGCGGAGGCGCCCGCCTCCGTGGTTGCCGACACCCAGCCCTTCCGCACCGCCAGCGGCGGCCTGATCGACCGGAACCGGCCCCGCGACTTCACCTTCGACGGGCGCCGCCTCACCGGCTTCCACGGCGACACGCTGGCCTCGGCGCTGCTCGCCAACGGCGTGCGCCTCGTCGGCCGCTCGTTCAAGTATCACCGGCCCCGCGGCATCCTCTCGGCCGGCTCGGAGGAGCCGAACGCCCTGGTGGAGCTGCGCTCCGGGGCGCGACGCGAGCCCAACACCCGCGCCACCATGGCCGAGCTCTACGAGGGGCTGGAGGCGACGAGCCAGAACCGCTGGCCCTCGCTCGCGCTCGATGCGCTCTCGGTCAACGCGCTGCTCAGCCCCGTCTTCGCCGCGGGCTTCTACTACAAGACCTTCATGTGGCCGGCCGCGTTCTGGGAGAAGCTCTACGAGCCGATGATCCGGCGCGCGGCGGGCCTCGGCCGGGCGGCGGACGCGCCCGATCCCGACACCTACGACCATGCCCACGCCC
>JAGTAM010000376.1 GCA_023422485.1 Pseudomonadota bacterium
GTGCTTCATCATGCTCTCGAGGCTCTCGAAGCTCGCATCGGGCTCGACCTTGCCGGCGAAGCGGGCCAGCCGGCTCAGGCTCGGCTCGGCGAGGCCGCCGGCATTGGCGTAGGTGGCGAGCGCGAAGCTCACCAGAAGCTCGGCCTCCTCATGGGTCATGGCCCGGCCGCTCAGGGTGCTGGCCGCTCCGCGCACCGCGAGGGCGGCTTGGCGGAAAGCAGGGTCGTTCTTCAGTTCGTCCAGGCGGCTCATGGCGTCCTCGGGGCCGTACTCTCGTGTTGCGTGTCCCGCCAGCGGCGCGGTCTCATTTGTGAAACGCGCGAAGCCCGGTTCCGTCACCGGCGGAGCGGGCGCCCGCGGCGGACAGCCTAAGCGCGGCTTAAGTGAACTGCGCCCGAACGGGAACACCGGGCCCAACAACACGCGCCTGAGAACACTGCGCCCGAGGGCGTCGTCCGGTTGTTCCGGCCGCCCCTCGCCATCAGCGCGGGCAGCGATAGATTCGGGGACGCGTTGAGCCCGCGGGCGGCGAGGGGAGGGCGAACCATGGAAGCGATCGGCGAAGGCATCGACCGCGACGAGACCAACATGCCCGCCTATCTCGACGGCCGCCGGGCTGCCGAGCGGCAGGCGGATACGGCGACCAACCCGCATCCGGCGGGTTCGGACGAGCACCGTCTCTGGCGGGCGGGCCACGCCTCGGTGACGGCGCCCGACATCGTCGCCGACCAAGTCGGCGATTTCGCCTGAGCCGCGGCGCCGGAACCATCGCTTGAAGCGAGCGTCTTCGCGTCGGTCCGTCTCGCGAAGCGTCCGCCGTGGCGCCGCGCCAGAACGGACGGAAGCGGTGAGGCCTCGTGACGGCAAATCCTGAGAAGCGGCGCGGAGAAGCGGCGATGCGGGTGCTGGAAACGCCGGATGGGCGCTACATCGTCGTGCACGGCCGGCTGTGGCGACGCCACCGGCCCGACCTCGAACCCGTGCAGCGCGACCGCTTGGTCCGTGATCTGATGGAAGCCCGCCGTGCGGTGCGGGCGGCCAAGCGTTCCGGCGAGGCGGCGGCGCTTGCTCGCGCACGGGCGGCCGTGGATGCCGCAAAGCACGGGCTGGGCGAGCGCGGGCCGGTCTGGTGGACCGATGGCGCGCCCGACCAAAACCGTCGCATGATCGCCAACACACCCTACGCCGCTTGGTACGCGGGCCTGCCCGAAGCCGTGAAGGCCGATCATGACCGCCGCAGAGGTTAGGGCGGCCCGACGCATCATTTGCTGCCATGCCCGTGTGTGGGACCGCACAGACGGTTTCGAGGTTTTGCTCGCACCGCACCCGAGCCGGCCTCTGGGGCGCCAAAGCATCGGACACGACCTGGTCGCGCGATTGCCACAGCATCCCAGTTCTGATTAATTCCAGACAAGAAATGCAGTCGAGGCCACCTCACGGCCTCCGCATCGTCGCGGCGGAGCGACAACGCCGCCCCCGCGTCCGACGACAGGCACACTCAAGAGCCGGACGGCTTCGCCCGTGAACCGGCCGCCACGGCACCGCTCCACCCGCCCATCGGGCTTCGGATCGGTCCCGGTACGGCATCCATGGGGAACGGAAGATCGATCCGGCCGCCGGGCGGGCATTCAGCCGCTCGCGCGCCCTCCCTTCTGAAACGGCAGATGGCAGCGATGATAAAACTCACGGTCAACGGAGCCGAACGCAGCTTCGACGGCGATCCCGAAATGCCGTTGCTCTGGTACCTGCGCGACGAGCTCGGCCTCACCGGCACCAAGTTCGGCTGCGGCATCGCCCAATGCGGCGCCTGCACCGTCCATCTCGGCGGCACCGCGGCGCGGGCCTGCATCACCCCGGTCTCCGCGGCGGAGGGCCAGGAGATCACGACGATCGAGGGCCTCTCCCCCGACGGCAACCACCCGGTCCAGGTGGCGTGGCGCGACCTGAACGTGGCCCAGTGCGGCTACTGCCAGACCGGCCAGATCATGCAGGCGGCCTCGCTCCTCAAGGACTCGCCGAAGCCAACCGATGCCCAGATCGACGAGAACATGAGCGGCAACATCTGCCGCTGCGGCACCTATCCGCGCATCCGCGCCGCGATCCATCAGGCTGCCGGCCAGACGGCGCCCGCGAACAAGGGAGAGCGCCTGTGATTCACGAAGCCAAGCTGATGGCCGAACTCGCCGCCTCCAAGGCCTCCACCGAGAACGCTGCCGGCCCGGTCCGGCTCGACAACGTCAGCCGCCGCGGCATCCTCGGCGGCATGGGCGCCCTGGTGCTCGCCCTCTCGCTCTCGGACCGCGCCAGGGCGGACGAGGGTCAGACCGAGGAGCAGAAGGCGAAGAAGTTCGGCGCCGACGGCATGCCCAACGGCTGGCGCGACGATCCCAAGATCTTCGTCGCGATCGCCAAGGACGGCACCGTGACCGTCACCAACCACCGCTCCGAGATGGGCCAGGGCGTCCGTACCTCGATCGCCTTCACCGTCGCCGACGAACTCGAGGCCGACTGGTCGAAGGTGAAGGTGGTCCAGGCCTGGGGTGAGGAAACCTATTTCGGCAACCAGGACACCGACGGCTCGCGGAGCTTGCGCCACTTCTTCCAACATTTCCGTCACGCGGGTGCCGCCGCGCGGCTGATGCTGATCCAGGCCGCCGCCAAGCAGTGGGGCGTGCCCGCGAGCGAGGTGAAGGCCGAGGGTCACGTCCTGACCCACGCCA
>JAGTAM010000409.1 GCA_023422485.1 Pseudomonadota bacterium
TGGGGGGGGGCCCCGAGTTGGGGGGGGGACCGGAGTGGGGTGGGGGAGGGCGGCCCGCGGGCCTGGGTGGGTCGGGAGCGGGGCCGGCTCCGCACTGTCCGGACACGGCGCTCCCCTCACCCGTCTCCTTCGCGCCCCCCTCTCCCGCAGAGGGGAGAGGGAGGTGCCGCGTCGGTCAGGCCGCCTCGCCCAGGCACCACGCCAGGATGCCCTTCTGCGCGTGCAGTCGGTTCTCGGCCTCGTCGAACACCACCGATTGCGGGCCGTCGATCACCTCCGCCGTGACCTCCTCGCCGCGATGGGCCGGCAGGCAGTGCATGAAGACCGCGTCCTTGGCCGCCGCCGCCATCAGCTTGGCATCGACCCGGTAGGGCGAGAGCAGGTTGTGGCGGAAATGCTCGTCGTCGTCGCCCATCGAGACCCAGCAATCGGTCACGACCGCATCCGCCCCCTCGACCGCCGCGTAGGCGTCGGTGGTGGCGTTGACGCGCGCGCCCTCGCGCTTGGCCCAATCGACGAGCGCCGGCGGCATCGCCAGTTCCCGCGGCGCGGCGACGTTGAGGGTGAAGTCGAAGCGGGCGGCGGCGTGGACCCAGCTCGCCAGCACGTTGTTGGCATCGCCCGACCACGCGATGGTGCGGCCCTTGATCGGCCCGCGATGCTCCTCGAAGGTCAGCACGTCGGCCATGATCTGGCAGGGATGCGAGGCCTTGGTCAGCGCGTTGATGACCGGCACCTCGGCATGCTCGGCGAGCTCCATCACCAGGCCGTGGTCGAGGGTGCGGATCACGATCGCGTCGACGAAGCGCGAGAGCACGCGGGCGGTGTCGGACACCGTCTCGCCGCGGCCGAGCTGCATCTCCTTGCCCGTCAGCATCAGGGTGTCGCCGCCGAGCTCGCGCATCGCCACGTCGAAGGAGACGCGGGTGCGGGTCGAGGGCCGGTCGAACACCATCGCCAGCATCTTGCCAGTGAGCGGTCGCTCCGCCGCGCGCTGGCCCTTCACCCGCGCGCGCTTCATCGCGGCGGAGGTGTCGAGGACGCCGCGCAGGGTCTCGGCGGAGAAGTCCTTCAGGTCGAGGAAATGGCGGACATGCGGGCCGCTGCCGTTCAGGGTCGTGGTCATCTCAAATTCTTCGCTCGCGATGCTGCCCTCAGAGTGGCTCACGAAAGGCCCGAGCACCGGCCATGCCCGATTCGGGCGCGACGGCGGGACGGGCATTTCGTGAGAGGCACTCAGGCAGCGCCGCGCATCTGCGCCTCCAGATCGGTCGCCGTGGCCTCGAGTCGGACCACGGCCTCATCCACCTCCGTCTCGCCGACAATCAGCGGCGGCAGGAGACGGATCACGTTGTCGCCGGCCGGGATCACCAGCAGGTGCCGCGCGCGGGCGGCCGCGACGAACTCGGTGTTCGGCAGGTTGAGCTTCAGGCCGCGCATCAGCCCCTGCCCGCGCATCTCCGCGAAGACGTGGGGGTGGCGGTCGATCAGCCCGGCGAGCTTTTGCGTCAGCAGCAGGCCGATGCGCTCGACATGGGCGAGGAAGCCATCTGCCAGCACCACGTCGAGCACGGCGTTACCCACCGCCATGGCGAGCGGGTTGCCGCCGAAGGTGGTGCCGTGGGTGCCGGCCGTCATGCCGCGGGCGGCCTCGGCGGTCGCGAGGCAGACGCCGAGCGGGAAGCCGCCGCCGATACCCTTGGCCGCGCTCATGATGTCGGGGGTGATGCCCGACCACTCGTGCGCGAAGAACTTGCCCGTACGGCCGACGCCGGTCTGCACCTCGTCCATGATCAGGAGCAGGCCGTGCGCGTCGCAGAGCGAGCGCAGGCGCCGCAGCGTCTCGCCGGGAATCACCCGCAGGCCGCCCTCGCCCTGGATCGGCTCGATCATCAGGGCGGCGGTCTCCGGTCCGATCGCGGCCTCGAGCGCGGCGAAGTCGCCCACCGGCACCTGATCGAAGCCCTCGACCTTCGGGCCGAAGCCCTCGATGTATTTCTGCTGTCCGCCGGCGGCGATGGTCGCGAGCGTGCGGCCGTGGAAGGCGCCTTCAAACGTGACGATGCGGTAGCGCTCCGGATGGCCGCCGGCCGCATGGTACTTGCGCGCCATCTTGATGGCGGCCTCGTTGGCCTCGGCGCCGGAATTGGCGAAGAAGGCCACGTCGGCAAAGGTCGCGTCCACGAGCCGCCGGCCCAGGCGTTCCCCTTCGGGGATCTGGAACAGGTTCGAGGTGTGCCAGAGCTTCTGCGCCTGCGCGGTCAGCGCCTCCACGAGATGGGGATGGGCGTGGCCGAGCGCGTTGACGGCGATGCCGGCGCCGAAATCGAGGTAGCGGTCGCCGTCCTCGGCGACCAGCCATGCGCCCTCGCCTCGCTCGAACGCGATCGGGGCACGGGCATAGGTCGGCAGCAGGGCGGAGGTCACGCGGGTCCGTCTCCTCGGGCTCGATCCAGGGGGAAGTCGCCAAAAGAAAGTGCCGCCTCGGGGGACGGGCGGCACGCGCGCGATTACTATGGAAGCGGCCGTGGCTGTCAATCGCGACGGCGGTTTTGCCGGGCCTTATTCTATCGCAGATTGTGCCGAACAGCACCTCGCACGCGCGCTCAGGCCCGCTGCAGCCGCGCCGCCTCGGTCGGCGAGCGACCGATCACCTTGCGGAAGGTGCGCCCCATCCGCCGCGCGTCGGGAAAGCCCGCGCGCTTGGCAGCCTCGCCGAGGGAGACCGTCCCGGAGCGGATCAGCGACTGGGCCAGGGTCACGCGCTCGCGCAGGACGTATTGATAGGGCGTCACGCCGAAGCTGCCCTTGAAGGCCCGCACGAAGTAGCCCTCGCTGAGGCCCGCGGCTTCCGCCATCTCCCGCAGGGACAGGGGCGCATCGATTCGCGCGGCGACGAGGTCGCGCACCCGCCGCGCCTGCCGCGCGGTGAGGGCCGCATTCCGGCGCGAGTTGGACGGCGCCATCGCACCGGAGACGCGCAGCACCGCCAGCGCCACGCTGTCCACCAGGAGCGCGTCGGCGGCGGTGTCGTGCCCGCCCGCCTCCTGGCCGAGGGCGGCGAGCAAGTGGAACACGCTCATCCGCTCCGAGAGGTCGTCCGTGAGCGTCGGGATTTCGGCCTGGGAGATCGGCGCCTCGATCATCCGTTCGACCGCCGCCGGCATGTAGGCGAGGTAGCGCCCGCGGCAGGGCCCGCTCCAGGCCGTGCTGCCGGCAAAGCCGGGGCCGCGCAGCACGAAGGCCTCGGCGATCCGCTCCTCCCCCCGCTCGTCCGGCAGCGCGCCGTCGCGGAAGGTCAGTCGGGTCTGCCGGTCGCCGTGCGGATCCTCCGGGCCGGAATGCCAGGGATTTCGCCACGTGCCGCGCCGAGTGCCCTGCCAAGTGCCGACGAGGAGCCCATCCACGCGGTGGGTGCTGTGTCCCGCGGATTCGTAGGCGAAATCGAGAAAGGCGATGCCGTCGAGGCCGCTTGCCGGGATCTGGCCGAAGATCTGGTCAGGCGGGGCGGAAAGTTCGCCCTGCACGGAGGCGTTGACGAACGGGACGCTCATCGGCCGCTTCGCTCTCCCCGTCTCTGCCGCTTCGAGGCGGCGTGGTTCCCGTCCCGCCGTATCGCGCGTCGCCGCCAGAGTCGGCAGCCGGACGGCGAACGGTCATGCTTGCATCCGACTCGGCAGAACGACGCCTGGGCCGATCCTGTTCCTTCGCCGGCCAAGTGGATCAGCCGAGTGGATCAGCCGAGTGGATCAGCCGAGTGGGTCGCCGGGCGCCGGCCGCGCCTCGCGCAGGACCGTTGAGCCCTGCGGAAGCGGTGGGGGTTGACCGCTTCCGCAG
>JAGTAM010000462.1 GCA_023422485.1 Pseudomonadota bacterium
GGGGCTCTCTCGCAAAGTTTCCCTCCGATCCCGCGGGACCGGAGGGGGGTCGATCAGGCGTGGGCGAGGGCCGCGTTCGGCACCGCCGCGTTGTTGGCGGCGTGGTGCTGCTTCAGCATCGGCCGCAGGACCGCGACGGCGAGGAAGGCGGCGATCAGGTCCATGGTGGCGACGGTGTAGAGCACCGAGGACCAGGTGCCCGTGGCCTGCATCAGCAGGTTGCCGACCGGCACGAACAGCGCGGCGAAGCCCTTGGCGCAGTAGAGGACGCCGTAGATCTTGCCGATGTGCTTCGAGCCGAAGGTGTCGGCAGCCGTGGCGCTGAACAGCGAGTACACTTCGCCCCAGGCCAGGAACACGATGCCCGACAGGATCACGAAGGCCCAGGGGTTCGAGCCGAAGTAGCCCAGCGCGACGATGCCGATGCCTTCCATCGAGAAGGCGATGAACATCGTCTTCTCACGGCCGATCCGGTCGGAGATCCAGCCGAAGAGCGGACGCGAGATGCCGTTCATGACGCGGTCGAGCATCAGGGCGAAGGGCAGGGCGGCCATGGCGAAGAAGTACAGGTTCACCTGGAAGTTCTTCACGCCGAGGTCGGTCGCGATGACGCCGAGCTGGGCCACCGCCATCAGACCGCCGGTCACCGTGCAGGTGAACATCAGCAGCATGACGTAGAAGACCGGCGTGCGCAGGGCCTCGCCGAGGGTGTAGTCGCGGCGGGTCTGCAGAACCTTGGTCGAGAACTTGACCTCGTCCTTGGCCGGCGAGCGCATGAACAGCGAGGCCAGGATGATGACCGAGCCCTGGATCAGGCCGAAGGTGAAGAAGGCCTGGGCGTAGCTGCCGGCGTCGATCATCTTGGCGATCGGGAGGATCGTCAGCGCCGAACCCGCACCGTAGCCGCCCGCGGTGAGACCGACGGCCAGGCCGCGCTTGTCCGGGAACCACTTCAGGGCGTTGTTGATGCAGGTGGCGTAGACGCAGCCGACGCCGATGCCGCCGAGGACGGAGCCGAGATAGAACCCGGACAGCGAGGTCGCGTAGGAGTTCATGACCCAGGCGGCGCCGGTCATCAGGCCGCCGAACATCACGACACGGCTCGGGCCGTACTTGTCGATGAAGTAACCCTCGATCGGGGTCAGCCAGGTCTGGACGACGACGAAGATCGTGAAGGCGACCTGGATCGCGGCGCGATCCCAGCCGAAGGTCTTCTGGATTTCAGGGACGAACAGGGTCCAGGCGTACTGGATGTTGGCCGCAGCCACCATGCAGATGACGCCAAAGACGATTTGCAGCCACCGATTAGCGGTAGGTTTAGTTCGGACGGTCACGGCTTCGCGTGTTGGCATCGGGAGACCTACATACATATTGCAAGTAGCCATATCATTTGATGATAGGGCCACTGCGAACCTTAATCTTCGTATGGCGACGGATATTATATTTCATGCAGCCGCCCACACTTTGGATGTACATTCTGCATCGACCATATGCATTCCAAAAAAACCGAGCAAATCCGCAAATTTTTCTTCGATTCCACTGGGTTAGGCAGAAATTCGATATAAACTGAGGGTATTATAATTATCATAATCGGCTTCAGTCGCAAAGGTTAGAATTTTAATATGCAAACGAATCGTATCCAACGGGACATTAAGTATTCGCAGCGCCGTGCTCAATTTAAATATTGTCTTGTGCATCTAACATTGGCGAGTTCGCTTTGCATCATGAACCGACCTTCACCTCTGAACAGACAAGCATCTGATCTCGAAGTAGGAGTGGAATCTGTTGCTGCACTGCAGGTGTCCACGCAGTCGAGACCGAGAGCGTCTGCGTCCAGGCGCGCCTCACCAAGGTCGAGAGTCAACTCGACCGCATCCGGGCCGACAAGTTCTGGGACCGGGCATGCAAGAGATAGCCCAGCTCCTCGCCGACCGGTCGCCTGAGCGGCTACTCCGGTACGAGCGGCACCAGCACGCCGGTCCCGACCTCCACGAGGTCACCCAACAGGCGCCGCGCGGAAGCAAGCTTCTGAAGCGTCTGCAGGTCGATGCCCCCCGCCTCCTCCAGGCGGCGCAGGCGTTCGACCATCTGGCCGACCGCTGCATCGGGGGCGTGGGCGTCCCCGGCCAACGCCTGGACCAGCGCCGCCATCTCATCGTCGAGCTTCTTTGTCATTCGCCTCGCTCGGTTTGGGTTGTTGCCTGTTGACCGGCAACGGGAGCGGCATCGTCAATCGACGGCGCAAAGGGCATGAACAGACGCGTGTCCGGCGTCGGCAGTGTCCGGCACGGGGCCGGCCACGCAGGACTCTTCGGCCCAGACCACCACGCGGACGCCGTCGCCGCGGCACCCTCGAAACGCGGAGCGGATAGGGTTCCGACGAAAACCGGCGCCTGCTCGCCGTCGACGCCTTGGGCGGCCGCGCGGGCCTCTGAGGCTCGACGCCACGGGGCGACGACTCAGAGGCCGAAGCCCACCTCCCGGCTGTCGCCGCGCTGCAGGTTGTGGAGCCGCGAGAGCGCGAAGAGCGGGAAGAATAGCCGATAGCCGTGGTACCTGAGGTGAAACACGCGCGGGAAGCCGACCGCGTTTTAGGCCCGCTCCCGCCACTCGCCGTCCTCGCCCTGCGTGCACTGCAGGTACGCCGCCCCGCGCAGGACCGCCATCAGGCCAAGCATCGCCCAGGCCGTCTGCGAGGGCAGGCTCTCGGCGTTCTCGACGTAGTGCCCGATGTCGTAGCTGCGCTCGTCCTCGCTCCAGCCGCCGTCCGCCCGCTGGATCGAGACCAGCCGGTCCACCGCCCGGCGCACCATCGGGTCGTCGTGCGGCACGCCGGCGGCGTTCAGGGTGCACAGCACCGACCAGGTGCCGTAGGCACGTACTCGGCCGGGATGATGGCGTCCGCCTTCAACTCGAACACCCAGTGGCCGTTGCGGTTCTGGCGGCGGCCCAGGGCGCGGGCGGCGCCGGCGATGGCGCGCAGCGTCTCGGGCGCGTGGTGTGGAGGGCTGCCGGAAGAGGTCACGCGACCCTGACCCGGCGGGCCGCCGACCCTTCCCGGATCAGCGCAGGCCCGCCCGTGCGCGGGTCCGGACGAGGCGGAGCGCTTCCCGGGTCATCGGACATGCACCCCGAGGTTGCCGAGGAGCTCGGCCGCCTGGGATCGCGAGATGGTCGCGCCCTTGATCACGGGAGCGTCGGCCAGCCGAAGGCCGCCAAGGTCGGCCCCGCGCAGGTCGGCTCCCTGGAAGCGTGCGCCCTTGAGGGAGGCCTCGCGCAAGCTCCCGTTCTCGAAGACGGCCTCCCGAAAGTCGCAGTCGCGGATGTCCGCCTGAGAGAAGTCCACGCCTTCGAGGTGCGCGCCGCGGAACGAGAGGCCGGCCAGCCTGGCGTAGACCAGCAGGGTTTCCCGGAACGTCGCGCCCAGCCAGCGCGCCTCCGCGAAGTTGGCGCCCGTCAGCTTGCAACCGACGAACGAGGCACCCGACAGCTTCGCGCCGCGGAAATCGGCGTTGTTGAAGTCGCTGGATCGGAAGGCTGCCTCCGTTAGGTCGGCGCCGGTCAGGTTCGCGGCAGCTCCCCGGCAGGAGCCCCAGACGGAGCGCTCCAGCACCGCCCCGTTCAGGCCGGTCCCCTGGACGTTGCACCCTTCGAAGGTCCATTGCGCGAGATTCAGGCCGGAAAGGTCGGTATTCTCCAGATCGCATCCGACGACGCGAACCGGCAAGTCGCGGGCGGCCAACCTGCTCACGTCCACCCTGTCGAGGGTGACATCCGAGAGTACGGTACCGGCTTCGATTTGATCGACCATAGGCGTCCCGGGGGGTATCGACGCGAATCGCGGGACGGGTCAGAGCAGCTTGAGGATGTCGTCGAAGACCTCCTCCCAGCCGGCTTGGTCGAGGTCGATCAGGCCGAGGCCACGCAGGAAGAAGGCCCCCTCCGCGGCGAGGAACGCCGTCCGCACGCGTCGCCCCGCCTCGGTGCCGGGGTCGACGCGCTCCAGCCACTCGGCGTACCAGCCGCGCGCCTTCTCCATGTGCTCCGGCGATTGCAGCAGGCTCACGAGCATGCCGGCCATCTTAGTCTGGCTCGCCTCGTCGACGCGGGCCGACGCCCTCACGTAGGCGCTCGCGCGCTCCAGGTTGGTCGCGCCGGGCGGCGTGTGGCGCGCGACCTCGGCGTCGAAGCCCTTCATCCAGCGCATGGCGATGGCGGCGAGCAGGTCGTCCTTGCTGCCGAAGCAGTATTGCAGCCCGCCCTTGGTGATGCCTGCGGCCTTGCAGACGGTATCGAAGGTCAGAGCGGTGGCGCCCTCCTCGCGCACGATCCGCTCGGCAATGTCGAGCACCCTGTCCCGGTCGATGCTCCTCGGACGGCCCATCCCGAATTTCCCTCTTTTAATTCCGTACGGATGGATTTAATTGGCCAACGAAGCGGAGGCAAGCCTGGCTGGCCGGCCTGGAGATGTGAGATGGAAGCAGTGCGCACGACGTCCGCATCGACCAAGGCTTACGCTGTCTTGGGCACCGCCATCGCATGCGAGATGGCGGGCACGCCCCTGTTGCAGAAATCCGGGCCGTTCACGCGGGTCGGGCCGACCCTCGACGTGCCGGCGATGGTCGGGATGGCCATGATCATCGGCGGGGTCATGGTGTTGCAGGCGTTCTCCGCGACCACGGGGCACTGACCATGTCGAGTGCTTTCCACCGGAGAAAGCAGCCCAACTTCGTGCTCCGCCGGCTCCTCGACTGCGCCGTGCGCATCGCCCTGGAGCACGGGCCCACCGGGCTGACGATCGAGGCCGTCTCGGACGCTGCCGGCGTAACCAAGGGCTTCCTCTACTACCATTTCCCCACAAAGCAGGCCCTGGTCGAGGGGGTGTTCGAGACCCTGACCGAACGGCTCGATGCCGACATCGAGGCCGCGATGGCCCAGGACCCCGCGCCGCACGGCCGCTTCACCCGCGCCTACGTCGAGACGGTCTTCCCCGATCCGACCTCCGGGAGCGAGAGCCGAGCGGCGGCCCTGTACCTCTCCGGCTTGGCCGACCCGAACATCCGCCGACAGCACGCCGTATGGATGGCGCGGCGCCTGGAGCAGCACCGGGGCATGGACAGCGCACCGACCCTGGAGGTCGTCCGTCTTGCCGCCGACGGGGCGTGGCAGGCCTGTCTCCTGCACGCGTCGGGCGGCCCGCTCCCGGACTTAACCGCCTTGCGCGGACGCCTCCTGGCGATGGCGCCGCCGGGCTGACGGCCTGCCGACGGCACCCGCCCACTCGTCTTCAGACAAGAACCTTCGAACCATGACTTGGCGTGATCATCGCCGCCTGCCGCTTCTCGTGTTGATGCTGAGCGCGGCGCTCACCGGTTGCAAGCCCGCCGCGAACGACCCGTCCGCCGCCGCGGCGGAGGCGCCGCCGATGGACGTGTCCGTCGCGCCGGCCGCGCCGGCGACCGTGCCGCGCACCTACGACCTGCCCGGGCGCCTCGCCTCAACGCGGGTGGCGGAGGTCCGCGCCCAGGTCTCGGGGATCATCCGCGAGCGCGCCTTCGAGGAGGGCAGCCTCGTGAAGAAGAACGACGTGCTCTTCCGCAT
>JAGTAM010000464.1 GCA_023422485.1 Pseudomonadota bacterium
TGATCCTCGTCGGCGATGTCGATCAACTGCCCTCCGTCGGCCCGGGCCAGGTTCTGGCCGACGTCATCGCCTCGGGCCGCGTGCCGGTGGCGCGGCTGACCGAAATCTTCCGGCAGGCAGCGGAGAGCCGGATCATCGTCAACGCCCATAGCATCAACACCGGCCGGATGCCGTCGGCGGCGCCGAAGGGCGAACGCAGCGACTTCTACCTCGTCGAGATTGAGGATGCGGACCAGGGCGTCGAGACACTCGTCGAACTCGTGACCCGGCGCATCCCGCAGCGCTTCGGACTCGATCCGGCCCGCGACATCCAGGTTCTGACGCCGATGATCCGCGGCTCGCTCGGCAGCCGCAATCTCAATCACGCCCTGCAGCGGGTGCTGAACCCCTCGCCACCGGCGCAGGTCGAGCGGTTCGGCTGGCGCTTCGCCCCCGGCGACCGGGTGATGGAAACGCGCAACGACTACGACCGCGACGTGTTCAACGGCGATCTCGGCACGGTCAGCGCCATCGATGCCGAGGAGGAGGCGCTGGTGGTCGATTTCGACGGGCGCCCGGTGGTCTACCCGTTTGGTGAACTCGACACGCTCGTGCCGGCCTTCGCCACCACGATCCACAAGGCACAAGGCTCGGAATACCCGGCGGTGGTGATCCCGGTGGTCACGCAGCACCGCACCATGCTCGCGCGCAACCTGCTCTATACCGGCGTCACCCGCGGGCGCCGCCTCGTGGTGCTGGTCGGCCAGCGCCGGGCCATCGGCATGGCGATCCGCGAGGCGGCCTCGCGGCGGCGCTGGACCAAGCTGCGGGAATGGCTCGAAGCGGCGTGAGCGCAACGTTGTAACCGTTTTGCCCTCGCCCCAGGCCTTCCTCATCGTGTAGGCAGCGGGTGAGCGGGCGGCGCGGTCGGCGTGCCCGGCCCTTCCACGAGGCGAGCGACCCGCCATTCCTGATCCCGACTCCACGCAGCCGGTACGGCAGGTCTTCTATCTGCCGGGTTTCGATCCCCGCGAGCCGGAAACCTATTGGGGTCTGTTTCGCCGCGAGAGCCGCCTTACGGCCGAGCGGCGCGGCATGGCGATCACCGTCGGCGAGCCGGTCCGCTCGGCGGATGGGATCAGCCTCGATTGGGATGTGGAGAGCGAAACCGACGGCGCCGCGACGCGGGTCCGCTACAGCCTCCTGCGCTGGGACGACATCGTCCGTGACCGCTTTCCTCGCTCCAACCTCCGCCGACTGACGAGCCTGCCGGGATTGTGGTGGCGGCTGTGGCGCTCCGGCTACCTGAGGAAGTTCAAGCGCGAGGCGCGCCGCTTCTACCGGGTCATCGCCAGTGTCCATCAGTTCTATGGGGTCTTCGTCCTGGCAAGCCTCGCGCTCGTCACCGCGGTGGTGTCGCTGACGCCTCTGGCGCAGTGGCCATTGCTGGCCCGCGTGGCACTCGTCCCGGTTCTCGCCTACGCGATTCTCGCAATCGTGACGCACCTGACCCGCGGAAAGCCGCTCTACGTCGCTCATCTCGTCGACGACACCGCCTTCACACACGATCATGCCTCCGGCCGCGAGACCGCGATGCGCGAGCGCCTCGGGCCGTGGGCGGAGCGCATCCGCGCCGCGGAGGGCCGGGCCTCCGAAATCGTGGTGATCGGCCATTCCTCATCGAGCTTCCTCGCCTTCGAATGCCTTGACCGCATCCTGAAGGCCGATCCCGGCTTCGGCCGGCGCGACACGCCGGTGACGCTCGTGACCATCGGCAGCGTCATTCCCTGGATCACCCTCGATCCGCAGGCGAAGGCGACGCGGGCGGCCCTCGACCGGATCGGCCGCGAGACGGCGATCGGCTGGCTCGACGTCCGCGCCCACTGGGATTGGCTCTCGATCCACCTGCGCGATCCGGTCAGCGCCTCGGGCCTGCCGCCACCGCCCCGCGACCGCTTCGCGGTGATGCGCGTCGAGATCGAGGATCTGATCGAGCCGGCGCTCGTGGCGCGGCGCCGCTGGAACCTGTTCCGCATGCATTTCCAGCTCCTGATGTCGAGCCGGTCACCGGATGTCTTCGACTACATCGCCTTCGTGGCCGGGCCGGAGCCGGTCCATGAGGCGGTCGAACGCTGCCGGAGGCGGCGCAGCGCGACGGCGAGCCCGGAATTGACCTGAAAGAAAAAGGTCGAACCAGCTTGTGCGCAACCCGACGGGCTCGGTCCCTGCCCTTGGCAGCCGGTGCTGATCCGCTCTAGAGCGATGCGCAAAGTCAATTCGCGTCGCAGCGAACCTATCCGGTTCGCCATGGACCGTTTCCGGCGAGTGCCGGATCGACCTGCGACGGAGGTTTGGGATAGAGCCTTCGGATGTTTCGCAACGATGTTCCGATCACGCCCGAGCTGGTGCGCCAGCACGGTCTCACACCCGACGAGTATGAGCGCTTCCGCGCGCTCGTCGGCCGCGAGCCGACGCTGACGGAGCTCGGCATCGTTTCGGCGATGTGGAACGAGCACTGCTCCTACAAGTCCTCGCGCAAGCACCTGCGCGGTCTGCCGACCTCAGGTCCCCACGTGATCCAGGGGCCGGGTGAGAATGCGGGCGTGATCGATATCGGCGACGGCCTCGCCTGCGTCTTCAAGATGGAGAGCCACAACCATCCGAGCTTCATCGAGCCCTATCCGGGCGCGGCGACCGGCGTCGGCGGCATCCTTCGCGACGTGTTCACCATGGGCGCGCGGCCGATCGCGGCGCTCAACGCCCTGCGCTTTGGCTCGCCGGACCATCAGCGCACCCGCCACCTCGTCTCCGGTGTCGTCGCGGGCGTGGGCGGCTACGGCAATTCCTTCGGCGTGCCGACGGTGGGCGGCCTCGTCGGCTTCCACAAGCGCTACGACGGCAACATCCTCGTCAACGCCATGGCGGTCGGCCTCGCCCGCACCGATGCGATCTTCTACGCGGCGGCGACCGGCGTCGGGAACCCGATCGTCTATCTCGGCTCGAAGACGGGCCGCGACGGCATCCACGGCGCAACCATGGCCTCGGCCGAGTTCGACGAGTCGAGCGAGTCGAAGCGGCCGACCGTGCAGGTCGGCGATCCCTTCGCCGAGAAGCTCCTGCTCGAAGCCTGCCTCGAACTGATGGCGTCGGGCGCCGTCATCGCGATCCAGGACATGGGCGCGGCCGGCCTGACCTGCTCGGCGGTGGAGATGGGGGCCAAGGGCGATCTCGGTGTGGAACTGCACCTCGAGAAGGTGCCGACCCGCGAAGAGGGCATGACTCCCTACGAGATGATGCTCTCGGAAAGCCAGGAGCGTATGCTCATGGTGCTCAAGCCCGGCATGGAAGCCGAGGCGGAAGCGATCTTCGTGAAGTGGGGGCTCGACTTCGCCGTCATCGGCCACACCACCGACACGCTGCGCTTCGTCATCAAGCATAACGGCGAGACCGTCGCCGACCTGCCGATCAAGGAACTCGGCGACGAGGCGCCGCTCTACGACCGGCCACACATCGCCAACACGCACCAGCCGGTCATCTCTGCCGGGAGCGTCGAGGCGAGCCTGCCGAACGCGGACGCGCTCAAGCGCCTGATCGGTTCGCCGGAACTGGCTTCGAAGCGCTGGGTCTACGAGCAGTACGACCACTTCATCCTCGGCAACACCGTGCAGAAGCCCGGCGGCGACGCGGCCATCGTCCGGGTCGAGGACGGCCCGAAGGGCCTCGCGCTCACCACGGACGTGACGCCGCGCTACTGCGAGGCCGATCCGGTCGAGGGCGGCCGGCAGGCGGTCGCGGAAGCGTGGCGCAACATCACGGCCGTCGGCGGGCGTCCGCTCGCCATCACCGACAACCTCAACTTCGGCAATCCGGAGAAGCCCGAGGTGATGGGCCAGCTTGTCGGCTGCCTGAAGGGCATCGGCGAGGCCTGCCTCGCCCTCGACTTCCCCGTCGTGTCCGGCAACGTCTCGCTCTACAACGAGACCAACGGCGTCGGCATCCTCCCGACCCCGACCATCGGCGGCGTCGGCGTCATGGACGACGTGGAGCAGCATGCGACGGTCGCACTCAAGCGCGAAGGTGACGTGCTGGTGCTGATCGGCCGGACCGAGGGCTGGCTCGGCCAGTCGCTCTATCTCTCGGAGATCGCCGGCCGAGAGGAAGGTGCGCCGCCCCCGGTCGATCTGGCGGTCGAGCGTCGCAACGGCGATTTCGTGCGCAGCCTGATCACCTCCGGCATTGCCGACACCGTCCACGATCTCTCCGACGGCGGCCTCGCCGTGGCGCTCGCCGAAATGGCAATGGCCGGCGGGATCGGCGCGGCGCTGCCCGCGGCCCCGGACGGCGTGCCGGCCCATGCCTATCTCTTCGGCGAGGACCAGGCCCGCTACCTGATTGCGGTGCCGGCCGAAGCGGCGGCTGACCTCCTCTACAGCGCTTCCGCTCAGGGGATCGACGCGGCGACCGTCGGCATCGTCGGCGGCGACAGCTTGGTGCTGCCGGGGGAGGAGACCATATCCGTGGCCGAATTGAAGGCCGCGCACGAAGGCTGGTTCCCCGCCTACATGGCGAGCCAGCCGGCCGCCCCGGCGGCGTAACGAGAGAGCGAGCGGAGAAGCCCGATGCCGATGGATGCGCGCGAGATCGAGTCGATGATCCGCGAGGCGCTGCCCGACGCCCAGATCGAGATCAAGGATCTGGCGGGCGACGGCGACCACTACGCCGCGACCGTCATCTCCTCCGCCTTCAAGGGCAAGACCCGCGTGGCCCAGCATCAGATGGTCTACGGCGCGCTCCAGGGACGGATGGGGGGCGTGCTCCACGCCCTTGCGCTGACCACCGGGGTTCCGCAGGATTGAGCCGATCTTGAAATCGGACGGACAGGTCTGATTTCACTCCTGACCGAGACGACGAGACAACGAGGACCGTGCGATGACCGACGTCAACACCGCCATCAAGATTGAGATCGACTCCCAGGACGTGGTCGTGTTCATGAAGGGCACGCCGCAATTCCCGATGTGCGGCTTCTCCGGACAGGTCGTCCAGATCCTCAACTACCTCGGCGTGCCGTTCAAGGGCGTGAACGTGCTCGACGACATGGCGGTGCGTGAGGGCATCAAGGCCTATTCCAACTGGCCGACGATTCCGCAGATCTACGTGAAGGGCGAGTTCGTCGGTGGCTGCGACATCGCCCGCGAGATGTTCCAATCGGGCGAACTGCAGCAATTCCTCTCCGAGAAGGGTGTGCCGGTGAAGAGCGCCGCCTGAGCGGCCCTTTCCGTTCAGGAAACCCTTCGCCTCCCTCAGGCTTGTCTCTCGGCGGCTTCGCCGGGAGATCAAAATGCACGACGTCATCATCGTGGGCGGCGGTCCGGCCGGGCTCAACGCCGCCCTGATCCTCGGTCGGGCGCGCCGCAAGGTCCTGCTCTGCGATGCAGGTGAGCCGCGCAACGCCGCGACACCGCGCACCTGGGGCCTGTTCACCCGCGACGGCACGCCCCCCTTCGATCTGAGGGCGCAGGGCCGGGCCGATCTCGAGCGCTACGAGACCGTCGAGTGTCGAGAGGTCGCGGTTCGTGAAGCCTCGCGCGACGCGGACGGCTTCACCATCCTCCAGGCCGACGGCCGCCGCGAGCGGGCACGCCGCCTCATCCTCGCGACGGGCCTCGCGCAGGACATTCCCGAGATCGAGGGTTTCGACACCTACTGGGGCACCGGTGTCCATTCCTGCCCCTATTGCGACGGCTTCGAGGTCCGGGACCGTCCGCTCGTCGTCTTTTGCCGCGGGCATGGCGGCTGCGGGCTCGCCCTCGAACTGACCGGTTGGAGCCGGGACGTCACGCTCTGCACGAATGGCGGCTACGCCGATCTCTCGGAGAAGGACCGCGACCGGCTGAACCGCAATGGCGTGCGGGTGATCGAGACGGAGATCGCGCTACTTGAGGGGGACGGGTCGCGACCCACCTGTCTGCGCTTCCGCGACGGCAGCGAAACGGCTTGCGCAGCACTCTTCCTGATGCCGTTCGCCTGCAGCCCCTCGCCGCTGATTTCCCAACTCGGCTGCGAACTCGACGAAACCCGCAGCGTCGTGCCGACCCGCGAATACGAGAAGACCAACGTGCCCGGCCTTTACGTCGCGGGCGATGCCTCGCGCCGGGTGCAATTCGCGGTGGTGGCCGCTGCGGAGGGCGCGATGGCTGCCTTCGCCATCAATGCCGAGTTCGTAGCGGAGGCGACCCGGTAGAACGGACAGAATCGGCCATCCGGCCGCCAAGGCGAAGGATAGAGCGGCGCGACGGCGCGTTGTTCCAAGCGAAGCCTTAAGCCCTTCCCGTTCCTGCTTCGGAGCCGTGATGACCCCACCCGTTCATCCCCACGCGCCGCGCGTCGCAGCCGCCTGCGGCTGTGCTCTCGGCGAGGAGGTCGTGTGGGATTCCCGCGACGGCTCGCTGCTCTGGGTCGATATCGAGAACCCGGCGGTCTGGCGGCACTGGCCCGCCACCCATGAAACCATCCGTCTGCCACTCGATGAGAAGATCGGCTTCGCCCTGCTCACGCGGGATCCGGACCGCGT
>JAGTAM010000508.1 GCA_023422485.1 Pseudomonadota bacterium
GTCAGCCACATGGTGGTCGGCTTCGGCACGCCGGCCGAGGCGATGCTCAAGGACATCGGCCGCTACGAGGAGGACATGGCCTACCTCTACTCGCTGGTGAACTTCCGGGCGCCTCGAAACCAATACACGCAGATCGACCCGGCCCGAATGGTGAGCGAGGTCGCCACCGGCAAGGCCGAGGTCGGCGTGGCCTTCGGGCCCGACGTCGCCCGCTACGTGCGCGATTCCTCGACCAAGCTGCGCATGACCCCGGTGCCCGACGACACCACCCGCAGCGACGGCCAGAAGATGCCGCAGAGCTTCGACCAGTCGATGGGCCTGCGCAAGGACGACACCGCCCTGAAGGCGGAGATCGACGCCGCCCTGGAGAAGGCCAAGCCCAAGATCGAGGCGATCCTCAAGGAGGAGGGCGTGCCCGTGCTGCCCGTCTCGAATTGAGCCGCCGCGCGATCGCTTCCGTGATGAGGACCAAGACCAAGACGATGATGAACCGGACAAAGATCGGTACCGCCCTCCTCGGCTTCGCGCTCTTCGGCGGCGCACTGGGCAGCCTCCCCGCCCTGGCCCAGCCGCAGTCGGGCCCGCAATCGGGCGTGGTGTTCCGCAACACCGTGACCGGCGAGCCGCTGGACGTGACGCAGGGCAAGGAGGGCGGCCGCGACACGCCCGCCGTGAAGAAGTTCCTGGAAACCGGCGAGAACCTCTACATCGACGACAAGTCGTGCCTGCGCAACGGCGAGAGCCTCTACGCGACTTCATGCTCGGGCTGCCACGGACATCTTGCCGAGGGCAAGCTGGGCCCTGGGCTCAACGACAATTACTGGACCTATCCGTCGAACACGACCGATGTTGGCCTGTTTGCGACGATCTTCGGCGGCGCCAATGGCATGATGGGCCCGCATAACGAGAATCTGACGCCCGACGAGATGCTGCAGACCATCGCCTGGATTCGCCACCTCTATACGGGGCCGAAGCAGGACGCGGTCTGGCTCAACGACGAGCAGAAGAAGGCCTACACGCCCTACAAGCAGGGCGAAGTCATCCCGAAGGACGCCAAGGGCCAGTGCAAGCCGCTGGAGGAGTGATCCGTTCGGGATTCGGGCCGGATCGACCGGCGCGATCGAGGGGGCGAGGACGCCGCTCGCCACATCCCACGAAAGCACGTCCCAAGAAGATCAGGCTCACCCAAGAGCACGTCTCAAGAAGTGGAGGAAACCATGAAGTCCACGCTCATCATCGCTGCCGCCGTCGCCCTGTCCGGCCTCGCCGCGCCGGCGCTCGCCTATGACGGCACCAAGTGCAAGGCGCCGGGCAATTGCTGGGAGCCGAAGCCCGGCTTCCCGGAGAAGATCGCCGGCTCCAAGTACGACCCCAAGCACGATCCCAAGGAGCTGAACAAGCAGGCCGATTCCATCAAGCAGATGGAAGAGCGCAACAAGAAGCGCGTCGAAAACTTCAAGAAGACCGGCAAGTTCGAGTACGACGTGAGCAAGATCTCGGCGAACTGATCCGCCCGTCAACCCTTCCCCCCGGGAGTATCGGGCCTGCCCGATATCCGCATTCCCGAGTGCTCAAGTCGGGCAAGCCCGATTTGAGAAGGGGGAGGGTGACTGCGGAACAGGCGGGAGAGGAGCCGGCTCCGAACTCTCCGGAAGCGGCGCCCCTCTCCCGCCCCTCGCTCACGCGAGGGCCACCCTCCCCCGCAGAGGCAGGAGGGAAAAGCTGGCGGCTTCGTTGCGCGAGGGCGTCCGAAACAAGAATCAAAGGCCGACCGCCGAATGAACACCCTGCGCCCCGGCGACGCCATGCTCACTGACTGGCGGGATGCGGCCGCGCGCTTCGAGCGCGCGATCGGCAAGGCCGTCGTCGGCCAGGAGCGGGCGATCCGCCTCCTGACCATCGCGATCTTCGCCCGCGGCCACGTCATGCTCGAAGGCGATGTCGGCGTCGGCAAGACCACGCTGCTGCGCGCGGGGGCGCGGGCCCTGGGCGGCGCCTACGAGCGCGTCGAGGGCACCGTCGACATGATGCCCACCGACCTGATCTATCACACCTATCTCGGCGAGGACGGTCGCCCGCGGGTCGAGCCCGGCCCGGTGCTGCGCCAGGCCGAAGACCTTTCGGTGTTCTTCTTCAACGAGATCAACCGCGCCCGGCCCCAGGTCCACGCGCTGCTCCTGCGCATCATGGCCGAGCGCAGCGTCACCGCCTTCAACCGCGAGTACCGCTTCCCGAACCTCCAGGTCTTCGCCGACCGCAACCGCGTCGAGCGCGAGGAGACCTTCGAGCTTCCGGCCGCCGCCCGCGACCGCTTCCTGATGGAAATCGGCATGGAGGCGCCGCGCGACGCCCAGGCCCGCCGCGACCTCGTGTTCGATCCCCGCTTCCACGACACCGACCGGCTGACCGGGGAGGTCGCGGCCGGCGTGCTCGATCACGACCGCATCGGCACGATCGCGAGCGCGATCCAGCACGCGATCTCCGCCGAGCCGGCGATCGAGACCTACGTCGTCGGCCTGTGGGAGGCGCTGGTGCGCCCCGGCCCCGCCGGCATCCGGCTGCCGGGCATCGACATGGACCGCCTGATCCAGGGCGGCGCCTCGCCCCGCGGCGTCGCCTTCCTCGTGCGCGCCGCCCGCGTCCGCGCGTGGCTCGAGGGCCGCGACTGGCTGGTGCCGGAGGACATCCGCGCCGTCTTCCCCGAGGTCATGGCCCACCGCGTCTTCCTTGAGCCCGTCTACGAGATGCGGCGCGCGCAGATCGTACCCGACCTCATCCGCGCGGTGTTCGAGACGGTGCCCGCCCCGTGAGCGGCCCGGAGGACGGGGTCAGCGACACGGCCGATATCGTCTACCTGCCGCGCTGGCGGCCCGGCGGACACCGAGTCGGTGCCCATCGGGGGCGCGATGCCGGCGGCCTCGGCACGTTCCGCGATCAGGTCAGCTTCTCACGCCTGCCGGATGCCCGCCGCATCGACCTGCGCGCGTCGCTCCGCGACCCGTTCGAGGGCGTGTTCGTGCGCCGCTTCGAGGCGCGCAGCCCGGTCGAGACCTACGCGCTCGTCGATCTCTCCGCCTCCATGCGCTTCCGCGGCCGGGCCGACCGGCGCGAACTGGCACAAGCCTTCTGCGCCACGCTCGCCCGCTCGGCGACGCGGATCGGCGACGGCTTCGGCGTGATCGCCTGCGACGACACCCTGCGCGACGACCTCACCC
>JAGTAM010000566.1 GCA_023422485.1 Pseudomonadota bacterium
TGTTGTGCGAATGGCCGTCGCGATTGTCCTCGCCGTTCGCGTCGTTGTGCTTGTCGTTGTAGGAAACGAGATCGTTCAGGGTGAAGCCATCATGGGCGGTGATGAAGTTCACCGAGGCCCAAGGGCGACGTCCGCGCTTGTTGAACTTGTCGGCGGACGCGGTGATGCGCGAGGCCAGCCCCGGCAGCAGCCCGGCATCGCCCTTCCAGTAGCCGCGCACGTCGTCGCGGAACCGGTCGTTCCACTCGGCCCAGCCCGGCGGGAAGCCGCCGACCTGATAGCCGCCGGGGCCGCAATCCCACGGCTCGGCGATGAGCTTCACGTCGTTGAGGACGGGGTCCTGGCGGCAGGTGTCGAGGAAGCCGCCGCCTTCGTCGAAGCCGTAGGGCTCGCGGCCGAGGATGGTGGCAAGATCGAATCGGAAGCCGTCGACCCGCATTTCCGTCGCCCAGTAGCGCAGGCTGTCGGTGACGAGCTGCAGCACGCGTGGGTGCGAGAGATTGAAGGTGTTCCCGGTGCCGGTGTCGTTGATGTAGTAGCGCGGCTGGTTCGGAAGCAGCCGGTAGTAGGAGGCGTTGTCGATCCCCTTGAAGGATAGGGTCGGACCCTTCTCGTTGCCCTCCGCCGTGTGGTTGTAGACCACGTCGAGGATCACTTCGAGGCCGGCGCCGTGCATGCGCGCCACCATCTCCTTGAACTCGGAGAAGGCGAAGTCCGGCACCGCGGCGTAGCGCCGGGCCGGCGTGAAGAATGAGATGGTATTGTAGCCCCAGTAATTGATCAGGCCCTTCTGCTGCAGGTAATCGTCCTGCACGAAGGAATGGACGGGCAAGAGTTCGACCGAGGTGACGCCGAGGCTCTTGATGTAGTCGAGCACCGCCGGGTGGCCCATGCCGGCATAGGTGCCGCGCAGCTTCTCCGGCACGGCCGGGTGCAGCTTGGTGAAGCCCTTCACGTGGGTCTCGTAGACGATCGTGCGCTCCCACGGCACGCGGGGCTTGGCATCGCGGCCCCAGGTGAAGGCCGGGTCGATCACTCTGCTGCGGCGGGTGTAGGGGGCGGAATCGCGCTCGTCGAAGGTGAGGTCGTCGCCGGTTTCCATCTGATAGCCGAACAGGGCCGGATTCCACTCGATGGTGCCCACCAGCCCCTTGGCGTAGGGGTCGATCAGAAGCTTGTTCGGGTTGAAGCGGTGGCCGGCCTCCGGCTCGTAGGGGCCGTGGACGCGGTAGCCGTAGATCGTGCCGGGCCGCGCATCCGGCAGATACCCGTGCCAGACCTCGTCGGTGTATTCGGGCAGCTCGATGCGCTCGACTTCCTTCTCGCCCGCATCGTCGAACAGGCACAGTTCGACTTTGGTGGCGTGGGCAGAGAACAGGGCGAAGTTGACGCCGCGGCCGTCCCAGGTCGCACCGCGGGGATGCGGCGAGCCTTCGCGAATTCGCGTGCGCGAGGTGCGCGGCTTCGGCATCCCATTCCTCTCGGTATCGGCCATCGTCGTCCCATTCTGGCTGGTGGCGGCCCCCGCGGGTCCGGCCGGACTCTGAACGTGCATGGAACGGTGAAGCTCCGTCCCGGCTGACGCGGCGCAGCAAATTTTTCCCGATCCGCCGCACGCCGTCGCGGATGAGGGTGGCCGATGTGGTAGCCTTGAACGAAACTCGCGGTGGAGCTTCGCGTTGCAACGCTCTCCGACGATCGGAACGGATCAGTTTGCGGGGGGACAATCACCGATGATCGAAGACCCCGAACACCGGCCCAACGGCCTCCAGACCCTGGCCGAGCGGCACGGCGTGAGCCTGGAAGCGGTGCGTCACCTGCTGCGGGCCCTCCAATCCGGCCAGGGCAACATGGCCCAGTTCGACCACCCCGACCTCGGCGGCTTCGGCCAATGGTCGCGCGGCGGCATGGTGATGGTCGGATCGATGAACGACCACGCCTTGAAGGCGCGGGTCGATGCCCTCTGCACCGAACTCGCCGCGGCCCTGCCGCTCTCCGGTTTCCGCGAAGAGGCGGCCTCGGGCAACTGGTGGCCGGAGGAGCTCGGCCTTCCGTCGAGTGCGGGAGCGCAGAACGGCACGCGCTACGCGTTTTTCCCCGAGAAGCGGCGGCTCGCCGTCGAGACCGACGGGCGGCTCGCCCTCTACGATACGGGTGAGCGCATCGTCGCCGGTGCGAGCCAGCAGCAGGGCGGATTCCCGTCGCTGCGCTTCAGCGGCCCCCAGGAAAGCTTCACGCTCGACGATCTGACGCCGGTCGAGCGGGATGCGTCGGAGAAGCCCTCGGCGCCGACGGCTGCGACGGCCTCCACATTCTCGACGGGATCGTCTTCGGCGTCCGCGGCTCGTCCGGCCGCGCCCGCTGCGCATCGGCAGGGACCGGCCGCTTCGGGCGCAGGCTGCGCCGATGTTCTCTCGATCCTCGAACGGCTGGCGGAGCTGCACAAGAAGGGCGTGCTGACCGACGCGGAGTTTTCGGGGAAGAAGGCGGAGTTGCTGGCACGGCTCTGAAGCTCTCTCCGTCAGGGCGAGGCGGAGCCATCCAGGGCCTCGTCGGATCCGGACAGGGCGCGTCGCTGGATCGCTTCGCATCCGCTCGCGATGGCGGGCTCCGGTCCGGCAGCCGGCCGTTGGGGTGACGGCCTGTCGCCGCAGGCCCCGCCGGATCGCCGCGCGCGCCCTAGATCCGGCCCATGGCCCCGCGCGACCTCATCGATATCGACCGCATCTTCCACGAGCCCGCGGTCGCCGATTACCCGCGCGGTCGCGAGATCCTGGCCCGCTATCCCAACGCCGAGCGGATCGAGGTCCCCTCGCACTGGAATATCCCGGACCTGCACGGCAATGCCGGCTCCGTCGAGGACTGGGTGCGGATCAAGCGCTCGACGCTGGTGCTCGGCGTGAAGAAGGGGCTTGCGATGCGGCCCAACGGCCGCTCCGCCCATTTCATCGCGCCCTCCACATCGAACGGCTGCGCGATGTCGTGCGCCTATTGCTACGTGCCGCGCCGCAAGGGCTTCTCGAATCCGATCTCGCTGTTCGTGAATGTCGAGGCGGTCGGCGCCGCGATCGCGCGCCATGCGGGCAAGCAGGGGCCGTTGCCCGAGCCCGACCAGATCGACGGGCAAGCCTGGGTCTACGATCTCGGCGAGAACGGCGATCTCTCGGTCGATGCGATGATCTGCGACAACGTTCGCGATCTCGTCGCGCTGTTTCGCGGACTGCCCAACGCCAAGGGGTCATTCGCGACAAAGGCGGTGAACCGGGATCTCCTCGCCTACGACCCGCAGGGGCGCACCCGCATCCGCTTCTCGTTGATGCCGGCGCGGATCGCGCGGGTGGTGGATGTCCGGACCACACCGATCCCCGAGCGGATCGCCGCAATCGACGACTTCCTGAAGGCCGGCTACGAGGTCCACGTCAATTTCTCGCCCGTCATCCTCTACGAGGGCTGGGAGGCGGATTGGGCGGCCCTGTTCGATGCAATCGACAGGACGATCTCGGGCGCGGCCAAGGATCAACTCGCCTGCGAGATCATCATGCTGACCCACAATGCCGGGCTGCACGCGGTCAATCTCGGCTGGCATCCGAAGGCCGAGGAACTGCTCTGGCGGCCAGACATTCAGGAGACCAAGCGCTCCGAGGGCGGCGGCGAGAACCTGCGCTACCGCACCGGCTGGAAGGGGAAATGGCTTACCCGGTTCAAGGCCCTGCTCGCCGAGCGGATGCCCTATTGCCGGGTGCGCTACGCGTTCTGAGGAGACAACGGATGCCGGACCACGAGAGCTATTTGCGTGAGGCCACCGAACTGGCGCTGGCCAACGTCGCCGAGGGCGGCAGCCCCTACGGCGCGGTGATCGTGCGAGACGGCGAGGTGGTGGCACGGGCGGCCAACCGCATTCATCGCAGCAACGATCCGAGCGACCACGCCGAGATGGTGGCGTTGCGGGAGGCGAGCCAGCGGCTCGGTCGGCCCAAGCTCGACGACTGCACCGTCTACGCCAGCGGGCGGCCCTGCCCGATGTGCCACGCGGCCATGCGGCTCGCCGGGATCAAGCAGGGCTACTTCGCCTTCACCGCCGAGGAGGCGGAGGCCGAGGGGCTGATCAGCGCCGGGATCTATGCCGAGCTGTGCCGGCCGCTCGAAGAGCAGCCGATGCAGGTGCGCCACCACCCGGTGCCCGGCGAGCCCAGCCCCTACCGCGCCTGGGCGGAGCAGAAGGGACGCTGAGAACCCGCTTCAGTGGGTCCAGGGCGCCGTGCGGTTGAACTTGAAATTGTCGGAGTAGGACAAGCCCTTGCGCGCGATCGGCGGCGGCGTCTCCTCGACACGATAGGCGATGCCCGCCGATTGGGCATAGGCCACCGCCTCCTCCGCCGTGTCGAATTCGAGCCGGACCTGCTGCAGCATGTCCGAGGAGCCGGTCCAGCCCATCAGCGGGTCGGTCTCGCGCGGTTCGGTCTGGTCGAACTCCAGCACCCACTGCTTGGTGCGGGCGAGCCCGGATTGCGTAGGATCCTTGGCGGGACGGTAGATGCGGGCGCTCGGCATCGGACGGCTGACGTCTCCGGGGAAGGTATGGTCGGGGCGATAGGATTCGAACCTACGACCCTCTGCTCCCAAAGCAGATGCGCTACCAGACTGCGCTACACCCCGACGCTGTCAGGGAGATACCGCCTCGGCCCTCGCCCGGCAAGGCGCCGCTCGTCACACGAGGATGTCGAGGACGCGTTTCTCGGACTCGATCGAGGATTTCAGCACAGCGGTGTTCACCGAAACGCCGAACGAGGCCGAAGCCAGCTCGGTGACGGCCGTGACCGGTTCGGCGGTGGATTGGGGCGAGGCGACGCGGGAGGCCGCCCCGTCGAAGCGCTGCAGGGCAGCGCTCACGCCCGCCGAACTCGTGGAGACTGCCGAGACCATGAACGTCCTCCCTGTGTTCCGGCAAAAAAGCACGGGAAAGGTAAAAGACGTCCTCCGCCAACGGAGGCATAGCCCCGCCTCGGCCGCGGCTTGATCGGGACGCTCGACGTTCCCACTTCGCCGCAGGTCGGAGGCCTCGCCCTCGCGGGCCCGGAGACAAGGCGCAGCGATGATCGATCTGTACTACTGGCCGACCCCGAATGGTCACAAGGTGACGATGTTCCTGGAGGAGGCCGGCCTCCCCTACACGATTCATCCGGTGGATATCGGCAAGGGCGCGCAGTTCGAGCCGTCCTTCCTGAAGATCGCACCGAACAACCGCATGCCGGCGATCATCGATCAGGCTCCGGCCGACGGAGGCGAGCCGGTCTCGCTGTTCGAGGCGGGGGCGATCCTGCTCTACCTCGCCGAGAAGACCGGGCGCTTCCTCCCCGCCGACCTGCGCGGTCGGGCCGAGACCCTGCAATGGCTGTTCTGGCAGATGGGCGGGCTCGGGCCGATGCTCGGCCAGAACCACCATTTCTCGCAATACGCGCCGGAGAAGATCCCCTACGCCATCGACCGCTACGTGAAGGAGACGCACCGGCTCTACGGCGTGCTCGACCGCCGGCTCGCTGACCGTGCCTTCGTTGCGGGCGCCGACTACACCATCGCCGACATGGCCGCCTATCCCTGGAT
>JAGTAM010000629.1 GCA_023422485.1 Pseudomonadota bacterium
CGCCGCCGGCGCCCCGGCGCTCGGGGGGGGGGGGCCCCGTCCATGCACAGCACCTACCGGATCTGGTCACGCCGGATGTCCTGCGCGTCTGCAGCGATCCCGGCAACATGCCCTTCTCCGAGCGCAAGGGCGGCGGCTTCGAGAACAAGATCGCCCAGATCGTCGCCGACGAACTGAAGGTGAAGCTGCGCTACTATTGGCTGACCCAGGGGCCCGGCTTCGTCCGCAACACCCTCGGCACCGGCCTGTGCGACCTGATCATCGGCACGTCGGGCGGCGAGATCGTCCAGCCGACCAATCCCTACTACCGGTCCGCCTATGTCCTGGTTGCGCGCCGGGGTGAATTGCCGGACATCAAAAGCCTCGACGACCCCCGGCTGAAGGATCTTCAGATCGGTATCATCGCCGGCACGCCGCCATCCAATCGCCTGAGCGAATTGAAACTCGTCGGCGAGCGGATCCATGCCTACGCGCCCTACGCCTTCGGGGCCGAGCGCAAGCATCAGACGGTCGCGGCGGAGGTGATCGCTCATCTCGCCGAGAAGAAGATCGATGTGGCGGTCCTCTGGGGGCCGGCCGCGGGATGGCTGGCCAAGCAGAGCGGGGTGCCGATGGACGTCGTGCCGCTGCTCAATGAGCCGGGCCGGCCGCCGCTCACCTTCCGCGTCTCGATGGGGGTACGCCAGAGCGAGAACGACTGGAAGCGCAGCCTCAACACCGTTCTGCGCAAGCGCAAGGCCGATATCGAGAAGGTCTTGAGGGAATACGACGTGCCGCTGTTGGCCGAGGAGGAGAACAAGCCTCTCGGTGCGGTGGACGAGTGATCCGGCGTTCGGCTCATCGCTTCAGGGGCTCTCGTCATTGCGAGGCGAAGCCGAGGCGATGACGGAGTCCGGCGAAATCCGATGCGATAAACCGGAAACGAGATGAAGGCCCGAACTGCGGTTCGGGCCTTTTTCATTCGACTCGCTCGATCCCCGTCCGGTCGAGCTTGGCCAGCGCCTGCGCTACCGTCTCGCCGCCGATGACGAGATCGGGGGCGATCTCGGCGAGCGGCACCAGCACGAAGGCCCGCTCGCGCACGAAGCGATGCGGCAGAACCAGGCGCTCGTCCGAGACCTGCGCCCCCTCGTAGGCCAGCACGTCGATGTCGATCACCCGCGGGCCCCAGCGGCGCTCGCGGACGCGCCCGAGCGCCGCCTCGATCGACAGGCAGACCTCCAGCAGCCCGTGCGGCGTCAGATCGGTGTCGATGGCGACCGCCGCGTTGAGGAACCAGTCCTGATCGGTGTCGCCCCAGGGCGGGGTGCGGTAATCGGCGGAGCGCGCCGCGACCCGGATGCCGGGCGCCGCGGCGAGGCGCTCGACGGCCTGGGCCAGCATCGCGGCCTTGTCGCCGATATTGCTGCCGAGCCCGAGATAGGCGCGCGTCATCTCTCCTCCCGCGTCGGGCGGCCCCGCACGATCTCGATCGCCGCGTAGTCGAGCACGGCCGGGATCGGCGCGCTCGGCTTGTCGATCCGCACCGCGATCGTCTCGATGCGGGGGAAGCGCGCGAGGCAGGTCTCGGCGATCGCCTCGGCCAAGGCCTCGATCAGGGCGAAGCGCCGGTTCGTGGCGATGTCGAGAGCGATTTCGGCGAGGTCGGCGTAGCTCACGGTGGCGGCGACATCGTCGCTGCGGCCCGCCTGCGACAGGTCGAGGCGGCATTCGAGCGAGATGAAGAAGCGCTGGCCGAGCCGCTCCTCCTCCGGCAGCACGCCGTGGCGGGCGAAGACCGCGAGGCGGTGGACGAGGATGCGGTCAGCCATGACGGGTCCCAGGAGCCGTCGTCGGACGCATCACGGCGTCGAGCACCCGCAGCGCCTCGACATGCGGCGCCACGTCGTGGACGCGCACGATGTCGGCCCCGAGCGAGCCGGCGAGCACATGCGCGGCGAGCGACCCGACGAGGCGGTCGCGCGGGGCGGTCTCGCGATCATGCAGGCGCCCGAGCAGGCTCTTGCGCGAGACGCCGACGAGAAGGGGAAAGCCGAGCGCCCGAATTTCGGGAAGCCGGCGCAGAGCCTCGAGATGCTGCTCCCAGGTCTTGCCGAAACCGATGCCGGGATCGAGCACGATGTCACCGTCCGGAATGCCGGCGCGGCGGGCGATGGTGAGCGAGCGCTCGAAGAAGCGCAGCATGTCGGCGACGATGTCGAGCGTGCCGTCGACCGTCTCGCGGTTGTGCATGACGATGACCGGCGCGCCGTGCTCGGCGGCGACGCGGGCGATATCGGGCTCGCGCTGCAGGCCCCAGACATCGTTGACGAGGGTGGCGCCGGCCTTCAGCGCGGCCTGCGCCGTCGAGGCCTTGTAGGTGTCGATCGAGATCGGGACGGACAGCCCCGGCGCCACGGCCTCGATCACCGGCAGGACGCGGGCCTGCTCTTCCGCCGCCGGCACCGGCGTGTGGCCGGGCCGGGTCGACTCGCCGCCGATATCGAGGATGTCGGCGCCGGCCTCCGTCAGCGCCGCAGCCCCTGCGCGCGCCGCCTCGACCCCCTCGAAGCGGCCGCCGTCGGAGAACGAGTCCGGCGTGACGTTGAGGATACCCATGACCAGCGTGCGCCGGCCGAGTTCGGGCAGCAGGGTCTGCAGGCGCGTCGGAGGGGTAGGGGAGGGCGGCATCGGGTGTCGTGACTCGTCGGGCCAAGCCTGCGGAACCAAGCCTTGCGGGCCTAGCCCCTCGCCTCCCGTTTAGCCAGAGACCTGAAGTCTTTTCGAGGGGGTGCCGCCATGGGGCGGCTCAGGAGGCGCCGCGATAGCAGCGGATCTCCGCCTCGGCCTGGGCCCGGCGCAGGTCGGCCACCTTGTCGTCGAACATCTTGGTCGACTTGAAGGCTGTGGTGCGCTGGCCGATGCCCTGGCGCATCGAGAGGATGGTGCTCGCCTGCACGTACTTGTCGTAGGGCAGGATCGAGGCGAGCGCGTCGAGCGAGCAGGAGCACTTCTCCAGCGCCGCGCGGGTCTGGCCGTTGGCCGCCATGCAGCCGAACACGTAATCGGCCCGCGCATCGGTCGGATAGTCGTTCTCGTCGGCGCGCGCGGGCGCGGCGAGGACGAGTGCCGCAATCGCTGCGGCCAGCGCGACCTCAGGAATCCTTCTGGTCATAATCGAGCCTCTCTTCGAGGAGTTCGCCGCCGTCGGGCTTCAGAGTCCGCGCCTCGAGCGAGACGATCTCGCCCGGAACCTCCGGCGCGACGACGAAGGTGTAGGTGGTGGTGTCGAAGCCGCGCATCCGCTCGGTCAGCGGGTCGCCCTCGAAGGGCTTCATCTCGACGCGCCAGCCCTCGACCTTGCGGCCCTTGAATTCGACCTGGACCGGTGTGACCGTCGCCTTCTCGCGCAGGCCCTTGCGGATCGCGTTCTTGATGTAGCGCGGGTTGGCCTCGAGCAGGCCGGCGAGACCCTTCAGATGGTTCTCCAGGAACAGGCTCAGCACGGGGTTGCCGGCCATGTCGAGGAAGGGACCGGCCGGGACGCGGTTGCCGCCGGAGAACATCTGCACGCGGATGTCGCGGTTCTCGGCACTCTTGCCGGGCTCGATCGTGAGCTTGATCGCGTCGTTGAGCGGCGGACCGTAGGGACCTTTCACGATCCCGCTGCGACGCAGGTAGTCGTAGGTCAGCGTACTGCCGGGCGTGGTGTTCTTCATCTGCGGCTGCTCGAAGAGCAGGTCGCCGGCATTCGGCACCGCGGCCGTGGTCTTGGACGTATCCTTGACGACCTCCTTGCTCGCCGGTGCGGTGTCGGAGGCCGCCCAGGCGAGGGGCGCGTTTGCGAGAAGCGTCGTTGAGAGAGCCGCCATGAGGGCAGCCGGCAGGATCGTCCGTCTCAAAGGGGTGCCTTTTCGCTCAAGGGGTTTTGCACATTCGTCCCGATGCTGCGGTATATATAATCGGGCGGGTTCTCGGCAGCCTCTTCCTTGGC
>JAGTAM010000643.1 GCA_023422485.1 Pseudomonadota bacterium
AGGCGGGGTCGAGGCGGGCGAGGTGCCGGACAATTCCCTGTTGCGACAGATGGACGGGGAGGATGTCGGCCTGCGGTAAACTCGCGCGAACGGGTTGCGCGAGCCCGACGACCTGAATCACGCCATCGCTCCCGCCGGGCGTGAACAGGGCCGAGAGGGCAAGCCGCCCATCGAAGGCGGCGAGCGTCGGCGTTGCCCGGTAGAAGCGAGCCTCGCCCCAACCGAACTCAACGGCATCGTAGGCGCGAAAGCGGGTGGCGATGTTGCGCAGAGCCGCGCCCGCGCCCTCTCCCGTCAGGCTCTCGCGGCGCAGGACGAGGCCCGAATGCCAGCCGTGGCTGACAAGGAAGACTGCTTCCGTATCCGGGCCTGAGGGCGGGTAGAGGCTCGGATCGCCCGGTCGTGCCGTCCAGAGCGTGAGTGCGAGAAGGGCGGCGGCCAGTCCGGCAAGCGCCAGAGCGAACCGCCGCAACCGCTTCAAGCGTCGCTGAGGCGAGCCAGGGCTTCCTCGATCTTGGCGAGTCGGGCCGCTTCCGCGTCACGGCGCTCGCGCTGCTCGTCCACCACCTCTTCCGGGGCGCGGGCGAGGAAGTCGGCATTGCCGAGCTTGCCCTCGATCTTGCCGATCTCGGTCCGCGCCTTGCCCGCCTCCTTCTTCAGGCGTGCGACCTCCGCCGCGAGATCGACGATGCCCTCCAGCGGAAGGGCCGCCACGCTGCCGCGCACCAGGAGCTGGACCGCGTTCTTCGGCGCGGCCTCGGCGAAGCCGATCTCGGAGAGCCGGGCAAGCCGGGTCAGGGTTTCGCTCCAGCGCTCGACCCGGGCTCGGACGCCCTCGTCGGCACCGACCAGCACGAGCGGAATCTGGGCGCCGGCGGGCACGTTGGTCTCGGAGCGGGCCGAGCGAATTTCGGAGATCAGATCGACGAGCCAGCCGATCTCGGCCTCGGCCTGCGCGTTCTGATAGGCCGACAGCTCCGGCCAGGATTCGAGCGCGAGCAGGCCGCGCTGGGTCGGCAGCGCCTCGCCCTTGATCGCCCACAGCTCCTCCGTGAGGAAGGGCATGAACGGGTGCAGCAGTTTGGCGATCTGGTCGATCAGGAAGGCGATCGTGGCTTGCGTCTCCGCGCGCGCCGCCGGATCCACGCCCTCGCCCTGGAGCACGGGCTTGGCGAGTTCGAGATACCAGTCACAGAACACGTTCCAGACGAAGCGGTAGGCCGCCGCCGCCGCATCGTTGAAGCGGTAGACCGTGATGCCCTGCGCCACCTCGGCCACGGCCTTGGCGGCCTCGGTGAGTGCCCAGGCGTTGAGCGTCTCCTTGACCGTTTCGGGCCGGAAATCGGCCCTGAGCGCGCAGCCGTTCATCTCGGCAAAGCGCGCCGCGTTCCAGAGCTTGGTCGCGAAGTTGCGGTAGCCCTCGACCCGCTGGGGGCCGAGCTTGATGTCGCGGCCGGGAGCGGCGAGCGCAGCGAGCGTGAAGCGCAGGGCATCCGCGCCGAAGCGGTCGATCAGATCGACCGGATCGACAACATTGCCCTTCGACTTCGACATCTTCGCACCCTTCTCGTCGCGAACGAGGGTGTGCAGGTAGACGGTCTCGAAGGGCGCCTGATCGGTGAGGTGCAAGCCCATCATCATCATCCGGGCGACCCAGAAGAAGATGATGTCCTTGCCCGTCACCAGGGTGTTGGTGGGGTAGAAGCGGGCGAGGTCCGGCGTCTTGTCCGGCCATCCGAGTGTCGAGAACGGCCAGAGCGCGGAGGAGAACCACGTGTCGAGGACGTCGGGGTCGCGGGTCAGCGCGACCTCACGGCCGTGCTTGGCCTTGGCCTGCGCGAGCGCATCCGCCTCGCTCTCGGCAACGAAGATGCCGCCCTCCCCGTCGTACCAGACCGGGATCTGATGGCCCCACCAGAGTTGGCGCGAGACGCACCACGGCTCGATGTTCTCCAGCCACTGGAAGAAGATCTTTTCGTAGTTGTCGGGGACGAAGCGAGTCTTGCCGTCGCGCACGGCCTGGAGCGCGCGCTCGGCGAGCGGCTTGACGTTCACGTACCATTGGTCGGTCAGGTAGGGCTCGATCACCACGCCCGAACGATCGCCGTGCGGCACCGCGTGGGTGTTCGGCTCGACCGCGCGCAGCAGGCCGCGCTCCTCCATCAGGGCGACGACCGCTTTGCGCGCCTCGAACCGGTCGAGGCCGTCGAGCGCCAGCGCGGCAGCCTCCGGGGCGGCGCCTTCCAGGAAGTCGGCATTGCCGGCGATCTGGATGCGCGCCTCGGCATCGAGCACGTTGATCGGCCGGCACCCGGCGCGTCGCCCGACCTCGAAGTCGTTGAAATCGTGGGCCGGGGTGATCTTGACCGCACCCGTCCCCTTCTCCGGATCGGAATAGGCGTCGGCGACGATCGGGATCAACCGGTTGACCAGCGGCAGGCGCACGCGCTTGCCGACGAGGTCGCGGTAACGTTCGTCGTCCGGATGGACCGCGACCGCCGTGTCGCCGAGCATCGTCTCGGGCCGGGTGGTGGCGACCGTGATGACCGCGCCCGTCTCGGCGCCGGCCTCGTTCACGACGGGGTAGTCGAAGTGCCAGAGGTGGCCCTTCACCTCGATCTGCTGGACTTCGAGGTCCGAGATCGCGGTCTGGAACTTCGGGTCCCAGTTCACGAGGCGCTTGTCGCGGTAGATCAGCCCCTGCGCGTGCAGGTCGACGAAGGTCTTGAGAACGGCGCGGCTGAGGCCCTCGTCCATGGTGAAGCGCTCGCGCGACCAGTCGCAGGAGGCGCCGAGCCGCTTGAGCTGGCCGATGATCATGCCGCCCGATTCCTCCTTCCAGGCCCAGACCCGGCGCAGGAACTCCTCACGGCCGAGTTCGCGCCGGCCGGGCTGCTGCGTCTCCGCCAGCCGGCGCTCGACCACCATCTGCGTGGCGATGCCGGCGTGATCGGTGCCCGGCTGCCACAGCACGTCACGCCCCCGCATCCGCTCGAAGCGGACGACGATGTCCTGGATCGTGTTGTTGAGGGCGTGGCCCATATGCAGCGAGCCCGTCACGTTCGGCGGCGGGATCACGATGCTGAAGGGCTCGGCGTCGGCCCGCTCGGGACGGCCGGCGCGGAAGGCCTGGCCCTCTTCCCAGGCCGCGGAGACGCGCGCCTCGACGGCGGCGGGGTCGAAGGTCTTGTCCATCATGGGCGGGCGGGCTTTTCGAGACGGCGTTCTGGAAACAATGTCGCCGCCGCTATCGGCCCGCCACGGTGCCGCCGTCAACCGTCGGCCCGTTCCGGCCTGGGTTTGTCCGCTCCGCCAGCGGCCGCGGCGAGGTCAGCGTCCGCGGGCGACCCGCTCGATCTCGACGCGCACCAGCCGCTCGACCATCAGCGGAAGGTTGTCGTCGAGCCAGCTCTTCAGCATCGGCCGCAGCATCTCCTGCACGAGATCCTCCAGCGTGCGGGCGTTCTGCGACAGCACCGTCTGGGCCAGGAGCTGGAAATTCTGTCCGACGCTCTCGACCGTGCGCGACGAGACCAGTCGCTCCGTCGCTTCCTCCTCGACCGCCGTGCGGATCCGCTCGCTCACTTTCGGAGCAGGCTCGGGCTCGAAGTCGAAGGGATCCGGCTTGGGGGCCTCGAAAACCGGTTCGGGTTCCGGCTCGAAGTCCGGCATCCGGAAATCGATCTCGGGGATATCGAAGCCCATGGGCTCGAGCTTGGGCTCGGGCTTGCGCACCGGCTCGGCGACCTCGGCAAGGTCGAGCACATCGTCCTCTTCCGGCGGCGGCGCAGCCCTCGGGGGCGGCGGCGCCTCGACTTCGGCCGGCTTCGGGGCCTGATCGTCGGCGATGATGCGGCGGATCGAAGCCAGGATCTCCTCCATGGAGGGTTCCTGCGTCTTGTCCTGAACCTTAGGGCTCGCTGCGCTCATCGGGACGATACTCGGTGACGATTGACAAGACGACGATGAGGTTAACGAAGTATTTCATCGCCTCACCCGGCATCAACCTTGGTCCGCCACCGGCCAACAGGAAAACGCCGCCCGCACGCGTCCGTCAGCGCCCGTCGGGCGTGCGCAGGCCGAACCAGAGATCCCGAACCTGATCGAGGTGCTCGCGGGCGCTGTAGGGGGTGACCGGCAGGCTGGTGAAGCGCACGGTGAGACGGCCGACCGCCTGGACCACGTCGTAGGAATTAACCACGCGATCGCGCTGCGCGCGGATCAGGGCGACGCGGGCCGAGAGCAGTTCCTGCTGCGCGTTCAGCACGTCGAGGGTGGTGCGCTGGCCGACGCGGGCCTCCTCGCGCACGCCGTTCAGCGCCACCTCGTTGGCCTGGACCTG
>JAGTAM010000658.1 GCA_023422485.1 Pseudomonadota bacterium
GCGCGGTACTGCTCCTCGATCTTCCACTCGATCGGCAGGCCGTGGCAGTCCCAGCCCGGCACGTAATCCGCGTCGCGGCCGAGCGCGCCCTGCGAACGCACGACGACGTCCTTGAGGATCTTGTTGAGCGCGTGGCCGATATGGATGTTGCCGTTGGCGTAGGGCGGCCCGTCATGCAGCACGAAGCGCGGACGCCCTTTCGCGGCGGCGCGGATCTTCTCGTACAGGCCGATTTCCTTCCAGCGCTCCAGCAGGAGCGGCTCGCGGGTGGGCAGCCCCGCGCGCATCGGGAAGTCGGTCTTCGGCAGGAACAGGGTTCGCGAATAGTCGCGGGCGGCCGCGGGGGCGGCGTCGGTCTGGTCGCTCATGGGTTCGGCAGAATTCTCGTCGCAGGGGGACGGCGATCAGGGAAACGGGCGGAGGGCTTCACCCGGCATCCGGGGCGGCCGCCAGTGCGGCGCCTTACGCGGAGGCCGGGCCCGTAATTCGCGTCGCGGGGGAGATGAGGCCGAACATGCAGTGCTTCTAGAGCGCTCCCCGGCCAAGGGGAAGGGCCGAGAAGACGTCCGAAACGAAGACCGGGACGATCGCAGGACGGGAGACCGGGCGCGGAACTTCACGTTTCCAGGCTCCTGTTAATCCGCCGTCGAGACTGCGACATGGGCGCGCTCGCCCCTTGCGCCGTCCCTACATCCTTGCCATCAGCCGCGCGCAACCGGAACCCCGGCCGGCAGCGAGGCGATGCCGGAGTGACCCAAGGTGTCGTCAGTTACAAAGGCGGCCCTGACTACCGGGGTGCGATTGAGCACTGAAATTAAAGAGACTAGCGTCCGCCAAAGCTGCCCGGGCGAGGCCGCGCGACACGGTATCGGTGAGGAAACATGGCCCACTCCGCTACGCACGATGCGGGCGCGCACGGCACGCAGCCGACAGCCCACGAGCCCTGGTATCGGGTGCTCTACATCCAGGTTCTGATTGCCATCGTGCTCGGCGTGCTGCTCGGCTGGTACGCGCCGGAATGGGGCAAGTCGATGAAGTGGCTCGGCGACGCCTTCATCGCGCTGATCAAGATGCTGATCGCGCCGATCATCTTCTGCACCATCGTCCACGGCATCGCCTCGATCGGCGACCTCAAGAAGGTCGGCCGCGTCGGCCTCAAAGCCCTGATCTATTTCGAGGTCGTCTCCTCCCTGGCACTCCTCATCGGCATCATCGTCGGCGAGGTGATCCAGCCGGGTGCCGGCTTCGGCGCCGACGTGTCGAAGCTCGATGCCAAGGCGGTCGAGGGCTATGCCAGCAAGGCGGCGGCCGATTCCACGATCGCCCACATCATGGCGATCATCCCGAAGAGCTTCTTCGACGCCTTCGCCACCGGCGACCTGCTGCAGGTCCTGCTGATCTCGGTGCTCACCGGCGTCGTGCTCACCGGCATGGGCGAGAAAGGCGCCGGCATCACCCGCGGCATCGACGCGGCGGGTCAGGTGTTCTTCCGCATCATCGGCCTCGTAGTGAAGCTTGCCCCCATCGGTGCGTTCGGCGCCATGGCCTTCACGGTCGGCCAGTACGGCATCGGCAAGGTGATCGACCTCGCCTGGCTGGTGGGCACCTTCTACACCACCTCGCTGGTGTTCATCTTCGTCGTGCTCGGCGGCATCGCGGCGTTCGCCGGCTTCTCGATCATCAAGTTCCTGGCCTACATCAAGGACGAGCTGCTGATCGTGCTCGGCACCTCCTCCTCCGAGACCGTGCTGCCACACATGATGACCAAGATGCAGCGCCTCGGCGCCTCGGATTCGGTCGTGGGTCTCGTGATCCCGACGGGCTACTCGTTCAACCTCGACGGCACCAACATCTACATGACGCTCACCACCCTGTTCCTGGCGCAGGCGGTGGGCGCCGACCTCTCGGTCGGGCAGTACGCGACGATCTTCCTCGTCGCCATGCTGACCTCGAAGGGTGCCTCGGGCGTGACCGGCGCCGGCTTCATCACGCTGGCCGCGACGCTGGCCGCCATCCCCGGCAACCCGGTGCCAGTGGCGGCGATGACCCTGGTGCTCGGCGTCGACAAGTTCATGTCGGAGTGCCGTGCGCTCACCAACCTCATCGGCAACGGCGTCGCCACCGTCGTCGTCTCCCGCTGGGAGGGCGAGCTCGACAGGACCAAGCTCGCCGAGGTGATGGCGCATCCGTTCTCGATCGGCACCGAAATCTCGGACGAGGCGCCCGAGGGCCCCGGCGAGGATCACACGCCCACAACCCCGAAGGCCGTAGCGGCGCAGTAGACCGGCTTTGGGCTCCGACGCTTTGCGGATCGGGATCGATCTCGGCGGCACCAAGATCGCCGGGATCGTTCTCGACGCCGAGGGGGCGACGCGCGCGGAGATCCGGGTGCCGACCCCGCGGGACGACTACGCCGGAACCCTCGACGCCATCGCCGTCCTCGTTGCGTCGCTGGAGCGGCAGGCCGGGACCGCGGGGGCGAGCGTCGGCATCGGCATGCCTGGCGCAATCTCCCGCGCTACGGGCCTGATCAAGAACGCCAACTCGGTTTGGCTCAACGGCCGGCCGTTCGCGGAGGATCTCGCCGGGCGCCTCGGCCGCCCGGTGCGGATCGAGAACGACGCCAACTGCCTCGCCGTCTCGGAAGCCGTGGACGGGGCCGGCGCGGGCGAAGCCATCGTCTGGGCGATCATCCTGGGCACCGGCGTCGGCTCGGGCATCGCCCTGCGCGGGCGGGCGCTGACCGGCCGCAACGCCATCGCCGGGGAATGGGGCCACAATCCCCTCCCCTGGCCACGCGACGACGAGCGCCCCGGCCCTGCCTGCTATTGCGGTCGCCACGGCTGCCTTGAGACGTGGCTTTCCGGCCCTGGCCTTTCCGCCGATTTCTTCCGCAGCACGGGAGAGAGCCGGAGCGGCGAGGAGATCGTCGCGCGTGCCGAAGGCGGCGATGCGGCCGCCCTTGCGGCGATGGCGCGCCACCGCGACCGGCTCGGACGCGGCATCGCCCACGTGGTCAACATCCTCGACCCCGACGTGATCGTGCTCGGCGGCGGCCTGTCGCGCGTCGAGGGCCTCGTCGCGGCTTTGCCCGAGGCGATCGCGCCGCATGTCTTCACCGACGCCTTCGACCCGCCGGGCCGGGCGAGCCGGCACGGCGACGCCTCTGGCGTACGCGGCGCGGCCTGGCTCTGGGGGACGGCATGATCGACTGGCTCCGCCGCCTGCTCGGCTGGGATCGCCCGCCCGCGCCGGCTCCACCCACGATGGATTGGAAGCCGCCGCAAGGGCGCGGCGAGGCAGAGATCGACGCCCCGGCCCCATCTGCGGCGGCCTGGGAGCCGACGCCTCAGCCGCCGCAACACCGCACCGAGGCGGAGATCGACGCCGTTGAGGCGGCTCTCGAGAGCCTGATCGCCGCCGGCCTCCGGCTCGGTCTGCACTATGAGGGGATGGACCGGCGCGCCGTCGCGCGGGCGATGGCGGAACATCCCGAATTCGCCGTTGGCGACGGCAACGAGACCCGGCCGTTGACCGAGCGCAGCCCGGAGGCGCTGTCGACCGACATCCTGTGGAGCTACCGCGCCCTGGCGGACGAAATCGAGGACGAGTTCGCCAACGCGACGATCTTCGTCGATCACTGCTACGACGGGGCCGACGAAGACGATTATCGTGCACTGTTCGCCCGGCTGATCGCCGTCGCCGGGGTCTGGACCTGCCGCGGCGTCGCCGTCACCCGCGTGCCGGGGCTCGGCCCCTACGGGCACGGCTTCCGCGGCGCGTTCGAGACCGAGCCGCCGATCCCGGCGATCACCTTCCCGGCCGACAATAACTTCGACTGGAGCCTGCTCGAACGGCTCGACGCGTGCCGGCCGACGGGCGAGACGCGCCGCTTCCGGGTCGCCGCCGACGGCGGAGCGGGACTGGTGCTGTTCCTCGACGACGCGGAGACCCGGGCGATCGCCCTTCGCCTCGGATGGGGACCGGACGATCTGTGAAGGCCGGCGTTCACGTCGGGGGTGTGGAAAGCTCTTCGCTCCTCATGCTGAGGCGCCGAGCGAAGGCTCGGCTTCGAAGCACCCCGAAACGGTCGATCCCAGGGGACAAGTCTGCTGAGACAGGCGTCGCGGCGTGCTTCGAGGCCGCTGCGCGGCACCTCAACGAGGAGCCGTGCGATGCCAAACGCGCTCCATCGAACGCGCCCTGGAGGCTGCGGTTGTTCCTTGGGTGAGGTCGATCAGCATTGACTTCACCCGTCCGCCTTCCGAAAACCCGCCGTCCCCACCGCGGGGCGCAATTCGCAAAATCACGGTCCCATCATGCCCATCCTGACCTTCCCCGACGGCAACACCCGCGCGTACGACGCCGCGGTGACCGGCCGGACCGTGGTGGAGGGCATCGCCAAGTCGCTCGCCAAGCGCACGGTCGCGATGGCGCTCGACGGCACGGTGCGCGACCTCGACGACACCATCGAGCACGACGCCGCGATCGAGTTCCTCTCGCGCGACGACGCGCGGGCGCTCGAACTGATCCGCCACGATTGCGCGCACGTGCTGGCGGAAGCGGTGCAGGCGCTCTGGCCCGGCACGCAGGTGACGATCGGCCCGGTGATCGAGAACGGCTTCTACTACGACTTCGCTCGAGCCGAACCGTTCACGCCCGAGGACTTCCCGAAGATCGAGGCGAAGATGCGCGAGATCATTTCGCGCGACGCGCCCTTCACCAAGGAGGTCTGGACCCGCGACGACGTCAAAAAGCTCTTCGCCGACCGGGGCGAGAGCTACAAAGTCGAGCTCGTCGACGCGATCCCGCCGGGCGAGGATCTGAAGATCTACCGCCAGGGCGAGTGGTTCGACCTCTGCCGCGGCCCGCACATGACCTCGACGGGCAAGGTCGGCACCGCCTTCAAGCTGATGAAGGTGGCGGGCGCCTATTGGCGGGGGGATGCCAACAACCCGATGCTGACGCGCATCTACGGTACGGCCTGGGCGTCTCAAGGCGATCTCGACGCCTACCTGCACCGGCTGGAGGAGGCCGAGCGCCGCGATCACCGGCGGCTCGGACGTGAGATGGACCTGTTCCACTTCCAGGAGGAAGGGCCGGGTGTCGTCTTCTGGCACGCCAAGGGCTGGACGATCTTCCAGGAACTCATCGCCTACATGCGCCGCCGCCTGAAGGGCGACTACGCCGAGGTGAACGCCCCGCAGATCCTCGACAAATCGCTGTGGGAGACCTCCGGCCACTGGGGCTGGTACCGCGAGAACATGTTCGCGGCCCAATCCGCCGGCGAGGAGGCCGAGGACAAGCGCTGGTTCGCGTTGAAGCCGATGAACTGCCCCGGCCACGTGCAGATCTTCAAGCACGGCCTGAAATCCTACCGCGACCTGCCGCTGCGCATGGCCGAGTTCGGCGTGGTCCACCGCTACGAGCCGTCCGGCGCCATGCACGGCCTGATGCGGGTGCGCGGCTTCACCCAGGACGACGCGCACATCTTCTGCACCGAGGACCAGCTCGCCGCCGAGTGCCTGAAGATCAACGACCTGATCCTCTCGACCTACGCCGATTTCGGCTTCGACCAGATCCTGGTGAAGCTCTCGACGCGGCCCGAGAAGCGCGTCGGCTCGGACGCCCTTTGGGACCACGCGGAAGCCGTGATGACGCGGGTGCTCGGGGAGATCGAGGAACAGTCCGGCGGCCGGATCAAGACCGCGGTGAATCCCGGAGAGGGCGCGTTCTACGGGCCGAAATTCGAGTATGTCCTGCGCGACGCCATCGGCCGCGACTGGCAATGCGGCACGACGCAGGTGGACTTCAACCTGCCGGAGCGGTTCGACGCGAGCTACATCGACGCCGACAGCCAGAAGAAGCCGCCGGTGATGATCCACCGCGCCATCTGCGGCTCGATGGAGCGCTTCACCGGCATCCTGATCGAGCACTTCGCCGGGCACTTCCCGCTCTGGCTCGCGCCGGTGCAGGTGGTGGTGGCCACCATCACCAGCGACGCCGATCCTTACGCCCGCGAAGTGGGCCGCGCGCTGGAGCGCGCGGGCTTGCGGGTCGAAGCGGATCTGAGAAACGAGAAGATCAACTACAAGGTCCGCGAGCACTCGCTGGCCAAGGTGCCGGTGCTGCTGGCGCTCGGCCGCCGCGAGGCGGAGGAGCGCACGGTCTCGGTGCGGCGCCTGGGCAGCCAGAAGACCACGACGCTGGCGCTCGATGCGGCGCTCGCGGCCTTCGTCGAGGAGGCGACCTCCCCGGATCGCCGCCGGGCCGAGGCCGCCGCCGACAGCCTGCCGAGCACCGACGCGGTTCTCGACGGCCACCACGTCGAGGTTCCGGCGCCTTAGAGCATCATGCCGGACATCTTATCCGGCATGATGCTCTATCCTCTTGTTTCTGCATCGTTTTCCTCCGAAAGCCGGCGACCGCCTTTCGGGACGATGCTTTAGTTCAGGGCGTCGCCGGGAGCGGTGCGCGCCAACGGTCGCGCATCGCCTCCAGGGCGTTGGCGTAATCGTCGCTCCAGGGCCGACGGGACATATCGGGCGCCACCACGCTCCAGCCCATGGACACCGCCTCGCGGATAACGGCCGCGTCGCGACTCATCAGGACGACGTCGGAGGGCGCATGCGCGTATCCGGCGGAGGGATGCTTGGGCGGATCGCGGCGCTGCAGCAGGGTCAGGTTGCGCTCAGCGGCCAGTCTCGCCAGCACGTCCCTCAGGTTGAAATCCCGGTTGCTGATGTGGAAGGCCACGAGGCCCTGTGCGTCGAGATGGGCGAGATCGACCGCGAGCGCCTCGCGCGTCAGCAGGTGGATCGGGATCGCATCCGACGAGAAGGCATCGACGATGAGCACCCGCGCCTGACCGGCTCGGTCCGAGAGCGTCAAACGGGCATCGCCCTGGACGATCCGCGCATCCGGCGTGCATTCCGAGAGGAAGCGGAAGCTGTTCGGGTCCCGCGCGAGGCGGATCACCACCGGATCGAGCTCGTAGAAGGTCCAGGTCTCTCCGTCCTGCGCATGGCAGGCGAGGCTGCCGGCGCCCAGTCCGACGACGGAGACCGAGGGAATCAAGCCGTTCGTCCTGCGGCTGATCGTGAACACGTCCGATAGCGGCGTGCCCGGCGCGTAGTAAGTCGCTGGAACGGGACGTCCGGTGACGGCGCGGTCATCCGCATCGCGCAGGCGCATGGCGCCGTGGACGGTGGTGCCGTGCACGAGCAGACGAAAACGTCCATCCGGACTGGCATGCACGCGATGGACGCCGAAGAAACTGCGGTGGTTGCCGCCCTGCGCCATTACCACGGCCTGCAGCAGGAGGCAGGCGATCCCGAGAGCGATCCCCACAAGCGCCGCCCGGGCGGGCGAGCGCCAGTCGGCCGCGAGCGCGAGTGCGAGACAGACCATCAGGACCTCGATTCCCGATTGCGGTCCTCTCACCACGGTCGCGAGCGACGCCGCGAGGAGCGCACCGGCCAGAGGAAAGGCAGCTCGGCCAGCCTGTCGCAAGACGGCGGGCAGGCCGCCGGCGCTGACGCCGGGCCGGCACAGGAGGGCGGCGGCGAGGAGCAGCGGATATTCGTAGACGCCGGAGAACAGGTAAGGGGCCACGAGGGCGGCGAAGATTCCGCCGCACATGCCGCCGAACGAGGTGCAGAGATAGAACTCGGTCAACCGGGCTGCCGGGGGGCGGAGGGTGTAGACGGCACGATGCGCGATCAGCGCATTGACGAAGAGCAGACCGAGCGTCAGCCCGAGGTCGAGCAGGAACGGTGTCTGTTTGAGGACGACCACCGCGAGGGCAGCGACCGTCCCGGCGATCTGGAGGCCGGTGAGCAGGCGTCCGGCTTGGACCTGCCCCGGCCGCTCGGGGCGAAAGGCCAGGATGAAGCTGACGAGGTAGAGCGCGAGCGGCACGACCCAGATCAGGGGGATCGCCGCGACATCGGTGGAGATGTGGGCGGTCGCCGCGACGAGCAGCCCGGAGGGCACTGCGGAGAGGGCGATCCAGGCGAGTCGATGGCCGGGCTTGGCGTCAGTCGCCGGTTCCGACTCGACCGAGGCGGCCACCGGCGCGCTATTGCGCAGGCGCAGGCCGCAGGCGACCACGGCGCAGGTCAACGCGCCGTAGCCCAGCGACCAGAGGCGTGATTGTGCGTCGAGGCCGAGAAGCGGCTCCATCAAGAGCGGATAGGCCAGGAGCGCCGCGAAGGAGCCGGCATTCGAGGCGCGATAGAGGAAGTACGGGTCGGCACTGCGCGCGTCGCCCGAGCGGGCGAACCACGCCTGGAGAAGAGGGGCGCTCGCGGACAGCGCGAAGAACGGCAGGCCGATCGAAGCGAGGAACAGGCCGATGAGCCAGAGCGCCTCACCCTCGGCCGGCGGTGCCTTAAATCCCGTGGCCAGGGTGACCGGCAGGAAGAGGAAGCCGGTCAGTAGCACGAGAACGTGCGTGGCCAGCGCCGCCTGCGGTCGAAGCCAGCGTGTCAGCGCGTGCGCGTAGGCGTAGCCGGCCAGCAGCAGGGCCTGGAATACGACCATCGCCACCGACCACACGGCGGGCGAGCCGCCGAGGATCGGCAAGACACGCTTGGTGAACATCGGCTGTAGGCTGAACAGAAGCACGGCCGCGAGGCCGAGCGTTCCGGAAAACAGGCCGACGAGACCGATACGGCCGGCGATGCGAACCGCCGGAGGGATGGACGAACCGTCCTGCTCTTGCTCCCGAGATGTCCCGACGAACGCCATCGCCTACCCCGCACTCTGCGCGTCCTCGGATACGCGCAAAAGCTTAAGGCCCGGCTTGCAGGTGGAACCTCTACACTCCCATCGCCCGCGCCAGTTCCGAGAACACCCGCGGATCGGCGCATTGCGCCACGTTGAAGCGCATGGCGTCGGCGGCGCCCTGGCTCAGCGAGAAGACGTTGCCGGGCGCCAGCACCACGCCGCGGGCGAGCGCACGGCGGGAGACCTCGGTCGCGTCGAGGCCGTCCGGCAGGCGCCCCCAGAGGAACATCCCCGCCGTCGGCACGAACGGCACCGCGACACCGACCTCGGCGAGCCGCCGCACCACCATCCCGCGGGCCTCCGCGAGCCGGGTGCGCATGGCATCGACGTGGTGGCGGTAGCTGCCCTCGGCGAGGAAGCGGTGGACGGTGGCCGCGGTGAGATGGTTGTCGCTCAGCGACACCGCGAGCTTGAGATCGACGAGACGCTCGACCCAGTCGTCGCGGATCGCGATCGCGCCGACGCGGGCGCCGGTCGAGATCGTCTTCGAGAAGCCGCCGACATGGATCACCCGGTCGAGCCCGTCGAAGCCGGCGAGCCGCGGGCCCGGCTCGGCCTCGAAATCGGCGTAGGCGTCGTCCTCGACGATGAGCGTGCCGTGCATCTCGGCGAGCCGCAGGATGCGATGGACGGCGACCGGGCTCAAGGTGGCGCCGGTCGGGTTCTGGAGACCGGAATTGGTGATGTAGAATCGGGGCTTGTGCTCGATCAGCGCCCGCTCGAACGCCGCAAGATCCGGCCCCTCGGGCCCGAACGGCACGCCGACCATGGTGAGGCGGTTGGCACGGGCGAGCGCCTGGAACGAGAAGTAGCAGGGATCGTCGAGCAGCACCGTGTCGCCGGGCTCGGCGAGGAAGCGGATGATCAGGTCGAGGGCATGGGTGACCGAATCGGTCAGCACGAGCTGGTCGGGATGGGCGCGGATGCCGCGCTCGGTCAGCCGCAGCGCCAGTTGCTGGCGGAGCGGCGCGTGGCCCTGCGGCGTGTCGTAGAACATCACCGCCGCGCTCTGGCGCGCGACCTGCCGCAGCGCCCGTCGCAGTTCCGCCTCCGGCAGCCAGTCTGGCGGGAGCCAGCCGCAGCCGGGCCTCAGCGAATCGGGCCGCGCTTCCAGTGATTGCCGGGTGATCCAGACCGGATCGACCGCCCGGTCGAGCCGCGGACCGATCGCGGTGAGGCAGAGCGGTTCCGGGCGGGCGGAGACGAAGAAGCCGGAGCCCGGCCGGGAGACGATGGCGCCGCGCGCCGCCAGCCGGTCATAGGCTTCGACCACGGTCGATTTCGAGACCTGCATGCTCTCGGCCAGCCCCCGCACCGAGGGCAGACGGGCGCCGGGACCGAGCGCCCGTCCCTCGATCCGCGCCTCGATGGCACGCATCACCGTCTCGACCCGCGAGAGGACCGGTTCCGCGACCGTCACCGTCATGGCTGTCCCTCCGAACTGTACCATAGTTCGTCCCGGACAGTTCTTCAGGATCGTACTGCAACCGTCCCTGTCGGGAAAGCGAGGTCGTCGTCATATCGGAACCGCCGAGACACGGGAGACAGACCATGACGCTTTCAGAAGACATCCATGCGCGCCGGCCCGACGCCCGCGCCTGGCTCGGCCGGCGCCTGCGCGACGCCATCGTCCTGGCTGCCGGAGCCTTGCTCGCCCTGCCGCTGATCGTGCCGTTCGCCTGAGCCGCCTCAGCCGGCGGTGCAGTTCGCCTCGAACAGCGCCCGCGCCCGCTCCATGGCCCGGAACGCCGCCATGGAGCCGGGGCTGCGCAGTTCCGGCCCCTCGGGCAGGCGTCCGAGAAATTTTTCGGAGAGATCGGCGACGAACGGGCGGGGGCCGGTATAGGCGCCCATGCGGTTCCTCACATCGACCGTGCCGCACAAGGCCCCGGCCCGGCCGACCCGCAGGTCGGCGACTCGAGCCTCGGGATCGCGCATCTGCTGCTCGATCAGGCTCAGCGCGGTGCGCGCCGCCTCCGCTCCAACGCCGGCCTCCGAGCCGTCCACGACCGTCTGAGCCTCCGCCCCGCTGAGGCCGGACAGGAGCAGGACGGCCGCCAGGGCGGTCTTGGGCAGACGCATCGGGGTTCAGCTTCCTTTGGCGACGACTTCGATGTCGCGGTCCATCCCGCTCTCCACCTTGAACTCGCGGGTGAAGACCTGCCCGTCGTGGCGGGCGATCAGCACGTAGTCGCCCTCGGCCAGCGTGACGGACGGGAAGGCGCCGATCGCCTCGCGGATCGTGTCGCCGCCGGGCGTCAGCACGCTGAAGGCGGTGCCGGCGAAGGCCTCGGAACCGGGGGCAGCCACGAGCTTCAGGGTCACGGTCGCGGCGCGGTGGTTCATGGTCGCGTCGGTGACCTTGCCGTTCTCGACCCGGAGATCGGCGCGCTGGATCGCGTTCGAATCGCCGTAGCTCGACACGACGTGATAGGTGCCCTCGGGCAGGCGCACGATCTCACCGGCCTTGATGCCGCTGCGCACGAGGCGTCCTTCCGAATTCGTCCCGATCGGCACGTAGACCGAGAAGCCGAGCTGGCTGCCCGGAATCTTCTGGTCGCCGACTGCCCCCGACAGCTTGAGCGCGCCCGCCGCGACGCGGAGCTGATCGGTGTTGGCGGTGCCCGCCATCGTGATCCGCTTGGAGGCACTGGCATAGCCGTAGGTGACGGTGGCGACGTAGGCGCCGGCCGCGAGCTTGAAGGTCGGGGCGGGCTCGTTCGAGCGGGCGACGATGGCGGGGCGGGCGCCATCGCCATTCTCGCCGTAGATGCGCCAGGTCAGGCCGGAGCGGATCGGCGCGTTCGCGCCGACGAAGACCGCCGAGAGCGTGAGGTCCGCCTCGCCCTCCGCCATGGGCGGAGGCAGCATTGGCCCGGTCACGCCCGGCGAGGGCAGGCCCGGCCCGAACGGCGACGGCGCCTGTGCGGCGTCCGGCGCGACCGTGAGGACGGCGGCCAGGGAGACGACCGAGGCGATGATCGTGCAGCCTGCGGACCCGCGTCCCATCGTCCCCGATCCTTCCGCTCGCCCTGCCGAGGGCCATCTCAAGCGCCGACTCGGCACCCTCGCGCTCTTGAAACCCGACCGTGGCGGCGGCATGGCGGTCGTGGTGCGAATGCCCTCATCCTTCAGCCCCTGCACGCGGATTGTCCATGACCGAGATTCGAGACACCGCCGACGGTATCACCCTCGATCTGCTGCGCACCCGCCGCTCGGTGCCGCCGATGC
>JAGTAM010000680.1 GCA_023422485.1 Pseudomonadota bacterium
TCGGCGCGGCGGCCGAGGGGGGGGGGGGGCGCGAGCGGAGCGGCCCGTCGCGGCTGATGGTGACGCCCGGCATCCGGCCCGGGGGCGCGGAGGCCGGCGACCAGAAGCGGGTGATGACGCCGGGGCAGGCGCGGGCGGCGGGCATCGACCACGTGGTGGTCGGGCGCCCGATCACCGGGGCCGACGACCCTCGCGCGGTCGCGCAGAGAATCGTTTCCGAGATGGAGGACGCTTAGACATGGCCAAGGGCTACTGGATCGTGCGGGTCGATGTGAGCGACACGGAGGCCTACAAGGCCTACGCGGCGGCCAACGGCGCCGCCTTCGCCCGCTTCGGCGGACGCTTCCTCGTGCGCGGCGGTGCCTTCGAGGCGGTGGCGGGGCAGGCGCGGGCGCGCAACGTCATCGTCGAGTTTCCGAGCTACGACGATGCGCTGGCCTGCTGGAACTCCGACCTCTACCAGTCGGCCCGCGCCCTGCAGAAGGGCGGCGCCGAGGCCGACATCCTGGTGATCGAGGGCTATGACGGTCCGCAGCCCGTCGTCTCCGAGCCGGCCCCGACGCCGGGCACCGCCTCGGAATAGGCGTGCCTCGCGAAACTCCCGGACAGCGGCCGTTCTCGCTTTGACGAGGACAGCGCAGCGGGAGTTTCGTGAGAAACACGAAGCGGGTCTCGACGAGGTTCCTGCAGCTCTCCTGGCCAGCCGCCTCAGCGACCCGCCGCCCGCAGGGCGCCGAGCAGGAAGGCGATCATCACCGGCAGCGGCGGCTCGATCGTGTTGGGCTGCCGGCCGACCAGCATCGGATGGCAGTAGCGGGTGACCCCGGCCTGAAGGCAGGCTGCCGCGCTCTTCGGGTCGGCGACGGTGAAGGCGCCCTCGCGCAGCCCGTCGGCCACCACCCGAGCGAGCACGGCGCCGATGCGGTCGACATGGGCTTGGCACACCCCCCAGCTCTCGCTCATCGCCGCCTCGACCATCTCATGGACGCGCGGATGCGCCTCGAAGCGGCGGCGGCAATCGTCGTGGAGCGCAGTAATGATCCGGGTGAGCCGCTCCGGTGCATCGAGGTTCGGCGCGTCGGCGATGGCGGTGATCATCGCCTCGATCTCGCCGGTCAATTGCTCGACCACCGCCTCGTTGATCGCCTTCTTCGACTCGAAGAACCGGTAGACGTTGGCCGGGCTCATCTTCAGCGTGCGGGCGATGTCGGCGACCGTCGTCTTCTGATAGCCGATCTCTTGGAATGAGCGCGCCGCCGTCTCCACGATCCGGTCGCGCGTCGTCGGCGCGGCCTCATCGGAGGGTGCAAGAATGTGGGCCGTGGCGGCGGGCATCGTCGTCATCACCTAAGCTTCGACACCGGCTGCATCAAAATCGATTGATGCAAACGGTTGGCTTCACAAAGCACCAGAGGGGCCGGCTGTTCCAACGCCCCCGCTTGCGTCCCGGAACCGGGTCGCTCCGGCCGTGATTGCCCCGGAATCGTCGTTTCCGAAAGCGTGTGCCGGCCATGCACGGTGCATCGTCGCAACCATCGGAGAGCGGCTGTTTTCCGCGGATGGGACGTCTCATGAAGCTCGAAGGCAAGCGGGCCCTGATCACCGGCGCCGATTCCGGGATCGGACGGGCGACGGCGATCCTGTTCGCGCAGGAGGGCGCGGATGTCGCGATCACCTACAACACCGATGCGGCGGGCATCGCCGAGACCGCATCCCACGTCGAGGCCGCCGGCCGAAGGGCGCTCGTCATCCGGAACGATGTCGGCGATCCGGCCTCGGTCGCCGCGACCTTCGACAAAGCCGCGCGCGATCTCGGACCGCTCGACATCCTGGTCAACAATGCCGGGCAGGCGATGGGCGGCATGGAGGTCGCCGAGATGGACGACGCGGTGCTGGAGCGCATCCTGCGCGTCAACTTGATGGGGCCGCTGTTCTGCGCCCGCGCCTTCATCCGCATGCGGCGCGCGGCGGCTGCGCACGGCAAGCCCGTTGGCGGCAAGATCGTGATCGTCTCCTCGGTCGCCCAGCACCTGCCGACCCCGGGCAGCGCACCCTACGGCATGTCGAAGGCAGGCGTCGGCTCGCTCTGCCGCAGCCTGTCCCGGGAACTCGCCGAGGACCGGATCAACGCCATCGCCCCCGGCCTGATCGAGACGCCGATGACCGCCGACCGCTTCGAGCACACCGAGACGCTCGAACAATCGCTCGACCGGATCCCGTGGCACCGCGCCGGGCAGCCGGACGAGATCGCCCGCGCCGCGCTCTACCTGGCTTGTGCGGATTCGAATTACGTGACGGGGCACACCCTCGTGGTCGATGGCGGATTGACCATGCAGTGGGGCGGCGCCTGAGAGGCCGCGCGCTCGTCAAGTCGGAGAGGATGGCCGTGTCACCCTTGCGGCGTTCTTTTCTTCGCAAGGTCACGGCACTGGCATTGGAAGCCGCGCCGGCTTGCCCAGGCATCGCCGTGACGCCCGAGCACCGTGTGGGCGAATCGACTACGAGCCGAATTGCGAGCCGAGCTGTTCCAGATACTCCGCGAGGTCGAGGCCGCCGACGCGCCGGCCGTACTCGAAGCGCATGCCGCGCCGGATATCGACCTGGGTCGAGCGGGTGTTGAGCGTGAAGGGTCGGACGCAGACCCAGGCGCCGTCGGTCCGGTGCTCGAAGAAGCCGAGGATGTCGTGAGGGGCGGCCATGGTTCATCTCGCGGGTGGATGCGGAGAACCAACGGAGGCGGCGCAGAAGAGTTCAATCGTCCTGCTGCCCTTTCTCACGATTTTCACTCGGCGAAGCTTGTCTTGATGTCGCTCTCGGCTTCGAATGGCCAAGCTTACTCTTCGGCAGACTTGTACTTCGGGGCTTGGGTGTGCCGTGTTCGGGGTCTGAACCGATCCTGCCTCAGCGCCGACCGGTCGAGCCGAAGCCGCTCTGCCCGCGTCCGGACGGCGGCGCATCCGGCTCGGCCGCGCCCTCCCGGATCTCGAAGTCCGGCCGGAGAACGCGGGTGAAGACGAGCTGCGCGATGCGCTCGCCCGGCTCGATGCGGATCGCCGTCCGGCTGCCGGGCGGGTTGCGGTTCCAGGCGGAGATCAGCAGCGGCCCCTCGTAATCGGCGTCGATCACGCCTGTACCGTTGCCGAGCACCAGCCCCTCCCGGTGGCCGAGGCCGGAGCGGGCGAAGACCAGCCCGCACCAGTCCGGATCGCCGATCCGCACCGACACGCCGGCCGGGATCAGCGCCGGCGGCGCCTGCGGTTCGAGGAGCAGCGGCGCGTCGAGGCAGGCATGCAGGTCGAGGCCCGCCGCCGCCGCGCTGCCCCAGCGGGGAAAGCCCCATCCGGTCAACCGCGGATCGAGGAGGTGGAGGCCGACCTTCGGGGGGGAATCGGGCAAAGGGGTCTTCTCGACGTCCGGATGAGCGTGCGGGACGAGCTTTCCGCGAAGCGGGCGCTCAGAGCAATCATGGACGAGGATGGATTCAGGGTTGGAGACGGGCGGATGGCGCGCTGGGTGGCGGGGCTGGACGGGTGCCGCGGGGCCTGGGCGGGTGCCCTGATCGATCTCGACGATCCGGCGCGCTGGCGCTGCGCCCGTTTCCCGCGTGTCATCGATCTGCTCGACGGGCCGGAGGCACCGGTCTGCGCCGGCATCGATGTGCCGATCGGCTTGCCCGACCGGGTGAGCGGTGGCGGGCGCTCCGCCGACCGGGCGGCGCGGGCGTTCCTCGGGGCGGGGCGTTCCAGCGTCTTCCCGGTGCCGCCCCGCGCGGCGGTCTATGCCGCGAGCTACGATATGGCCAAGACGCTGTCGCGGGCCGGATCCGAGCCGTCCTTCGCACCCTCGATCCAGTGCTGGAACATCCTGCGCTACGTCCGCGAGGTCGACGAATTGCTCCGCGCGCAGCCTCATCTCGCAATGCGCCTGCACGAGGTGCATCCGGAGGTCGCCTTCTTCCGCCTCAACGGCGACAGGCGTCTCGCCGCGGGCAAGAAAGGCCCGGCCCGCGCCGAGGGGCTTTCCGCGCGCCGGGTCCTGCTGATCGCCGCCGGGCTGCCCGAGGCGCTGGTCCGATCGGCACCGCCAGCGGGTATCGGCGCCGACGATCATCTCGACGCCATGGCGGCCCTCGTCGTCGCCCGCGACATCGCGGCGGGCCGCGCCGAGCCGCTTCCCAACGCGATCGAGCGCGACAGCTATGGTCTGCCGATCGTGATCTGGGCACCCGCAGCCCCGTGATCGCCCCGATCCGGCCCCGTGCCGTGAGGAGTTGAGCCCGTGACCGACCGACCCGACGCAAATCGGCCCGCAGACTTGCCGACGCGCGACATCGCCCGCGCCCTGGTCTTCGACCCCGCCAACCGCCTGCTCCTGATCGAGTACGAGGCCGTCCGTCCGATCGATCCGGCCAGGCCCGAGGCCCGCGGCGTCTGGTTCATGCCCGGCGGCGGGCGGGAGCCGGGCGAGAGTCACGAGGCCGCGTGCCGGCGCGAACTCTCGGAGGAGATCGGTGTCACGGAGGTGGAACTCGGCCCCTGCGTCGCCGTCTGCGACGGGCCGTTCCACCTGTTCCGCAATCCGCGCTGGGCCCGAGAGCGCTACTTCGTGGTCCGGCTCGCGAGCGATGCCGTCGATACGAGCCGGCTCGCCGAGACCGAGGACAACCCGGTGCGCGGCACCCGCTGGTGGCCGCTCGCCGAACTAGCGGCCTCCGCCGCGCGCCTCCAGCCCGCCGCC
>JAGTAM010000056.1 GCA_023422485.1 Pseudomonadota bacterium
CCATCACCTATCTGGTCTGATCGACCTTTCCCGCAAAGCCGCGATCACGCCGCCGCGGGCATCGCGCAGTGACGGATATCGCGCGCCAGCGCGTCCACCCGCGCCGGGTCCGAATCCCAGGCGAACATGAAGCGGGACGCCCCGCCGATGAATCCGTAGAACTGCCAGCCGCGGGCACGCAGCGCCTCCTGAACCGGCACGGGCAGGTTCAGGAACACACCGTTGGCCTCCACCGGCGCCGCGAGGGTGATGCCCGGCACATCGGCAATCCCCCGCACGAGGCGCTTTGCGCAATCATTGGCGTGGCGGGCATTGTCGAGCCAGGCGCCGCTCTCCAGCATGCCGACCCAGGGCGCGGAGAGGTAGCGCATCTTGGAGGCGAGCTGGCCCGCCTGCTTGCAGCGATAATCGAAATCCTCCGCGAGCGCACGATCGAAGAAGATCACCGCCTCGCCCACCGCCATGCCGTTCTTGGTCCCGCCGAAGCAGAGAACGTCGACGCCGGCCTTCCAGGTCAGCGTGGCCGGGCTGGCATCAAGCGAGGCGCAGGCATTGGCGAAGCGGGCACCGTCCATGTGCAGGCGCAGGGCCGAGGCGCGGCAGACCTCGGCGATCGCCGCGATCTCGTCGACGGTGTAGACCCGCCCGGTCTCGGTCGCCTGGGTCAACGTCACGGCCCTCGGCTTCGGGAAATGGATGTCGCTGCGCTTGCCCGCGATGGTCCGCACGAGATCGGGCGTCAGCTTGCCGTCCTCGGTCGCGGCGGTGAGCAGCTTCGAGCCGTTGGAGAAGAATTCCGGCGCGCCGCACTCATCGGTCTCGACATGCGCCGAGTCGGCGCAGATCACGCTGTGATACGATTGGCAGAGCGAGGCCAGGGCGAGCGAGTTCGCCGCGGTGCCGTTGAAGACGAAGAAGACCTCGCAATCGGTCTCGAACAACCGGCGAAACCCGTCGGCCGCCGCCTGCGTCCAGGAATCGGCGCCGTAGGCCGGTGCGTGGCCGGCATTGGCCGCCTGCATCGCTTCCAATGCCTCGGGGCAGATCCCGGCATAGTTGTCGCTGGCGAATTGCTGCTCGGCCACGGCGGGCTCCAGCTCTGTTGCGTGAAAAGCGAAAGGCCGGGCAGTGAATCCACCACCCGGCCTGACGATAAGATTGTGCCTTCGCCGGTCGAGGTTCGCACCCCCTCCCACCGGATCCGGCGGTCACGATGCCCCGGTGCGTCAGGCCGCGGCCAGCGCCATCGACATCGATTCCTTCTTCATCAGCTCACGATAGAAGCCGTCGAGATGGGTGAGCTTCTCCGGCGAGCCGTCCTGGATGATCTTGCCACCCTCCAGCACGACGATCCGGTCGAAATCCTTCAGCGTCGAGAGCCGGTGGGCGATGGCGATGACCGTGCGGCCCTTCATCAGGTTGGCGAGCGCGGCGCGGATCGCCTCCTCGGACTCGGCGTCCAGCGCCGAGGTGGCCTCGTCGAGGAGCAGGATCGGCGAATCCTTCAGGATCGCGCGGGCAATCGCGATGCGCTGGCGCTGACCGCCCGAGAGCTTCACGCCACGATCGCCGACGATGGTGTCGAACCCCTCCGGCAGGGCCTGGATGAAGTCGGTGCAGTGGGCGGCCTCGGCCGCCTGCCACACCTCCTCGTCGGTCGCATCCGGCCGGCCGTAGCGGATGTTCTCACGCAAGGAGCGGTGGAACATCGACACGTCCTGCGGCACCACCGTGATCGCCTCGCGCAAGCTCTCCTGCGTGACGCGGTTGATGTCCTGTCCGTTGATCAGGATGCGCCCGCCCTGCACCTCGTAGAAGCGCTGGATCAGCGAGAACAGGGTCGACTTGCCGCCGCCCGACTTGCCGACGAGCCCGACGGTCTGACCCGGCGGAATCAGCAGGTCGAAATCGGAGAACACGGTGCGCCCGTCGGGATAGCTGAAGGCGACGTGGTCGAAATGCATCTCCGCGCCGGTCTGGCCGACGAGCGTCTCGGCCTCCGGGTGATCGACCAGTTCGTGCGGCTGCAGCAGGGTGTGCAGCGCCTCGGAGAGGCGGGCGGTGTGCTGGGTCGCGTCCACGAGCGCCACGGCGAGGTCGCGGGTCGCGGCGAGGATGCGGATGCCCAGCGTGCAGACCAGAACCACCTGACCGGTCGTGGCCTGCCCCGCCTCCCACATCTTGATCGACCAGTAGAGCAGGCCGAGGATCGAGAGCACGGTGAGGATGGCGTGGGTGATGCGCAGCTTCTCGAGGTAGAGGAGCGACGAGCGGCGCGCCCGCATCTCGGTGCCGATGGTGCCGTCGAAGCGGACGAATTCGCGGTTGAAGGCGGAGAAGGCGCGCACCAGCGGCATGTTGCCGACGAGATCGACCATCTCGCCATCGACGCTGGCGGCCTTTGCCGCGAAGTCGTGGTGCAGCGGCTTGCCGGCGGACGCCATCTTGAACATCAGCAGCACGACCGCGGCGAAGATGCCGGCGAGCACGAGCGCCATCGTCAGGTTCACGGTGCCAATGTAGATGATCGAGAGCACGGCTGCCACGCAGGGCGGCATCACGTTGAACGTGAACATGTTCTCGACGGTGAAGATCGCGTTCGAGGTCGCGGTGATGCGCGAGGCCAGCGTGCCCGGCTGCCGGTCGGCGAAGAACGAGGGCGCGTGGCCCGTCATGTGGCGGAAGAGGTCGCGGCGGATGTCGCCGGTGACGCCGACGAAGGTGAAGGCGCCGACCAG
>JAGTAM010000082.1 GCA_023422485.1 Pseudomonadota bacterium
GTGTGCGCGTAGCCCGGCGGTTCCCGGCCCAGGATCGTGCCCGCGATGGTCGCGGCTTGGCGGGCGACCGGCTCGATGAAGCGGCAGGGCCGCCCGCCGATGCTGATGCAGTCGCCGAGGGCGAAGATGTCCGGTCCGCTGGTGCGCAAGGTGGACGGATCGACGACGATGCCACGCTCGAAGGCGAGGCCTGCGCTCCGCACGAGGCGGGAGGGCGTGGCGAGGCCGGTCGCGGCGATCACGGTCGCGGCTGCGAGACGTGTGCCATCGGCCAGCGCCAGCGCGATCGTACCGTCGGGCCCTCGATGCAGGCCGTCGACGAGGCTGTTGCCCCGGTAGCGGACGCCGAGCCCTTCGAGGCCCGCCAGCAGGCGCCGTCCGGCCTGGTCGGGCAGGAGTTCGGGCAGCGGCAGCGCCTCGGCGCCGACCAAGGTGACCGCGTGGCCAGCCCGTGTCAGATCCTCGGCCAACTCGCAGCCGACCATCCCGGCGCCGACTACCGCGACTGTGCGCGGGCCGCGGGCCAGTTGGGCGTGGAGCGAAGACCACGCGGCGAGGTCGTTCACCCGCCAACACAGGGTCGGGTCGAGGCTCGCCGGCAGTGCCGGGCGGGCGCCGTGGGCGAGGACGAGATGGGTGTAGGGAAGGGTTCCGCGGGTGGTGCGCAGGGAATGGCGGTCCGGCGAGAGGCCGACCGCGACCGTCTCGGCCATCAGGCGCAGGCCCAGGCGCGCCGCCGCCGCAGCGCCGGCCTCGCGTCGAAGAACTTCCGGGCTCAGGCCGCGCCCGAGGGCGACCGACAGTTCGGGCTTGTGGTAGAGGCCGCCGTCGCAGGCCGTCACCAGGGTGATCGGCACGCTCGCATCCTCGGCCCGGATCGCCTCGGCGACGCTCCACCCGCTGACGCCGCCGCCGACGCTCACCACGCCGGGCCGCCGCTGCGGCGCGACGGGAACCGGCATCGGCGCGGCTTTCACGCGCCTGACATACGGCTCGAAATCCGCTTTGGTGACGCCGCAGATCGGGCAGGCCCAATCCTCCGGGATGTCGGCGAAGCGCGTGCCGGGGGGCAGGCCGCTATCGGGATCGCCCTCGCCCTCGTCGTAGATCAGGCCGCAGGCCCGGCAGAGGAATTGCTGCCAGGGGCCGAGGCCGTCGGCCGGCTCCGGCCCGGTCATGCCCGGCCTCCCTCGGCGGTGGGAAGCGTCTCCCGCGAAAGCCGCGCCATCTCCCAGCGCAGATGCTTGATCGCGGGCGTGACGATGGCGACGAAATGCGCCTCGCGGATGCGGCGTTGGTGTGCAGCCGACATCAGGTAGCCCCGCGCGCCCTGATGCAGCAGCGCCGATTGCGAGGCGCGAAGCGCCAGTTCGGACACTTGCGCGCGAGCGTCGAGAACGTCGATCAGGTAGTCGGTTGCGCCGTCATAGGGCGTCTCGGCGAGCCGCATCAGGCGGGCGCGCAAGTCGGCGAGTTCGGCCGCGATGGTGTCCGGGCGGTCGTCGAGGAACTGGTTGACGTGGCCCAGGGTCTCCTCGACCGCCAGCATGGCATCGAGGCTGCCCTCGGCGACGCCGAGGCCCATGCCGCACTGGAGCAGGATGAAGGCGCCGCGGATGCGGCCGATGAAGGGGCGGGCCGGATCGGCGATGACCTCATCCTGCCCGACGAAGAGGTCGTCCACCCGCACGCCCCAGGTGCTGGTGCCCTCCATGCCGGAGAAATGCGGGCAGGGCCGCAGCTCGGCGCGGTCGCAGGCCAGCAGGAACATGATTTCATGGCTGATCGTGTCGCCGGCTCCGATCACGCCCGCGATGGCGCCGCAATACTGGCCCGGCCCGATATGGCTGACCCAGGGCAGCATGCCGGTCACCCGGTAGCCGCCGGGGACGCGGCGGGCGCGCAGCAGGATCGGCTCGATCCCGGCGAACGCCTTCATGGGGTTGGAGAGTGCGGTGCCGCCGAAGGTGCGGCCCGCCGCGTGGGCATCGAGCACCGCGCCGGATAGCGCCGGGTTGCCTGACTGCTCCAGGTAGAGGCCGCAGACGTCGTGGCACCACATCAGGAAGCCGGTGGCGCCGCAGGCCCGGCTCGCGGCCTGCATGGCGGCGATCGACAGGCCGAGGCGGGCGCCGTGCCGGTCGAGATGGACGCCGAGCGCGCCGGCCGCTCCGAGCCGGCCCAGGATGTCGAGCGGATAGGCGCCGCGGTCGATCTCCGCCGCCGCCGCGCTCAAGGGACCTTCGGCGATGGCCCTGGTGGCAGCGAGGACGGCGGCGTCGGTCCAGTCGGGACGGTTCCGCGCGGCAGGCGGCGCAGCCGGGGCATGATCATCCGCCGGCCGGAGAGCGAGGGCGCTCGGCATCGTGCAATCTCCGCGAAGGTGGGAAGGGCGGCGGGACACGCTCGGTCCCGCCGTGCGTCAGGCGGCGAGGCCGATCTTGAAGGGGATCGGGTTGCGCATCGAGTTAGCCACCGGCGAGAAGACGTTGGCGTGCTGCACGATGGCGTCGAGCTCCTCGCGGCTCGCATCGCCCTCGATGGTCACGGCGACCCGGATCTCCTGAAAGCCCATGTCGGCAGGGAGCTTCTCGGCGCCGCCGGCCCCCCAGGCGGCCGGGTTGCCGATATCGCCCTCCAGATGCAGTTCGAGGCGCGACAGGCGCACCTGCTTCCACGTGGCGACGGCGGTGATGCCGACGGCGAGGCAGCCGCCGAGCGCCGAGAGCACGATCTCGCCCGGCGCCGGGGCCGTGTTCTCGCCGAAGAGGTGGAGCGGCTCGTCGACCACGACCGGCTGATGGTCGCCGACATAGCTGAGGGTGCGGTACTGCCCCTCGACGACGGTGTGCACCTTGTTGGTGCCGCGCGAACCGGGATTGCAGCGGCCCTTCTCGGCAAACTGCATCAGGCCGTCCCGATCGATCGGGCGCAGGTAGGCGGTGACGGTGGTGGGGGCGGCGCTCGCGCTCATCGGCAACTCCTGTTCGGCTCAGGCCCCCGATGGATCGGGGCCGGCTCGGAGGGACTTGCGCAAGGTGGGTGCCAAACCAAGCGATGACGGTATCGTTTCACAAATCCTAGCAATATCAGTGGCTTGAGCGGAAATCTTGCTCAAGTCCTCTTCGCGTTACGTCGGCAAATGTCGACATTTTGTCGACATTGTCGGGTTTGGTCGGGCCCCGTCACGCCGTGGGTTGGAGCTTGCGCCAACGATAGGAAAACTGGCGCTCGGTCAGCCCGAGCCGCTGCGCCGCGCGGGTCTTGTTGCCGCCGGCCTGGGTCAGGGCCATGTGCAGCTCCGCGTGCCCGTGCGAGTCGGCGGGCAGGTAGGGCCGCACGGCGCCGAACGCCTGCAGCGCCGCTGCGCGCTCCGGCGTCGCGGGCGAAGCCGGATACGGGACTGCCGCGAGCGCGGTCGGCGTCGCGGCGAGAGCACCTTCGAGCATCGGCCGCACGTCGTCGACGTCGAGGACGCCCTCGCTCGCCAGCAGCACCAGCCGTTCGATGAAGTTGGCGAGCTGGCGGATGTTGCCCCGCCAGGGCTGCCGCGCGAGATGGGCGACCGCCGCTTGCGTCAGGTTGACGTTGCGCTGGTTGCTCTGGTTCGCCTGCGTGAGGAAGTGCAGCACCAGATCGGGGATGTCGCTGCGTCGCTCCGCCAGCGGCGGCAGGGTGATCGGCACGACGTTGAGGCGGTAGTACAGGTCCTCCCGGAAGCGCCCGTGGGCGACCTCCGTGGCGAGGTCCCGGTTCGTCGCGGCGACGAGGCGCATGTCCACGCGGATCTCGCGCTTGCCGCCGAGCCGCACGACGGTGCCCTCCTGGAGGGTGCGCAGCAGCTTGGTCTGGAGGATCGCCGGCATCTCACCGATCTCGTCGAGGAAGATCGTGCCGCCGCTCGCCTGCTCGAACCAGCCGGCCCGCGCCTCGACCGCGCCGGTGAAGGCGCCGCGCTCGTGCCCGAACAGCTCGGATTCGAACAGGCTGTCGGGGATCGCCGCGCAATTGACCTTGATGAACGGCCGGTCGCGCCGCGGGCTCGCGAGGTGCAGCGCCCTGGCGAAGAGTTCCTTGCCGGTCCCGGACTCGCCGAGCAGAAGCACGCTCGCAGTTGCGCCCGCGACTTTCTCCACCTGCGCCAGCGCCCGCAGCAGAGCGGGCGAGGTGCCGATGATGCCGTAGCGGGCGCGCTTGATGCGCAGCTCCCGCGCCAGCATGTCGTTGTGTTCCTCCAACGCCCGCGTCTTCTGCTCCACCCGCTCGTTCAGGGTCAGCAACTGGCTGACCATGGTGGCGATGATGCGCAGGATGGTGAGGTCGTCCGAGAGCGCCCGCTCCCGGTGCCGGATGCGATGGCAGGCGATGGCGCCGACGGTGCGGTGATCGACCCGGATCGGCAGCGCCAGGAACGAGACGGCGCCGCGGGGCAACTGCGCCCGCGCCACGGCGCGCCCGAGGAAGGTCGGATCCCGGTCGATGTCCTGCACGATGATGAGGTGGCCGTCCTTGATGACGCGTCCGGTGATGCCCTCGCCCGGCGCGTAGCGGCCGCGCGCCGCCTCCTCGCGGGTCAGTCCGTAGGAATAGGCGATGCGGGGGCCTTCGCCGTCGGGGTCCTTCAGGACGATGCGTCCGCGGTTCAGGCCGACGATCTCGGACAGGAGATGCAGCATCTCGCGGGCGACCTGATCAAGGCGCAGGCCCTTGCCGATCAGGTTCATGACCTC
>JAGTAM010000119.1 GCA_023422485.1 Pseudomonadota bacterium
TCAACAAGATCCTCAAGGACGTCGTCGTGCGTTCGCAGGGCGCGCTCGGCCGCGACGCGGATTACGTGCCGGGCTGGGACTGCCACGGCCTGCCGATCGAGTGGAAGATCGAGGAGCAGTACCGCGCCAAGGGCAAGAACAAGGACGAGGTGCCGGTTCTCGAATTCCGCCAGCAGTGCCGGGCCTTCGCCGCCGAGTGGCTCAACATCCAGCGCGAGGAGTTCAAGCGGCTCGGCGTCACCGGCGACTGGGACCATCCCTACTCGACCATGGCCTACCCTGCCGAGGCGCGCATCGCCGCGGAGCTGATGAAGTTCGCCGCCTCCGGCCAGCTCTATCGCGGCTCGAAGCCGGTGATGTGGTCGGTGGTGGAGAAGACCGCGCTCGCCGAGGCCGAGGTCGAGTACGAGGAGCATGTCAGCGACACGGTGTTCGTGGCGTTCCCGATCCGGGAGGGCGCCTCGGCCGAACTGGCGAAGGCTCGCGTCGTGATCTGGACGACCACGCCCTGGCCCCTGCCGGCCAACCGCGCCGTCGCCTATTCGAAGCGGGTCGCCTACGGGCTCTACCGCGTCACGGAAGCGGCCGAGGACAATTGGGCGAAGGTCGGCGACACCTATCTGCTGGCCGATGCGCTCGCCGAGGGCGTGTTCAAGGCCGCCCGCGTCGAGGCGTTCGAGCGCGTGGCCGACGTGCCGGCGGCGGATCTCGCCAAGCTCACCCTGTCGCATCCGCTGGCACCCTTCGATCCCGGCTACGGCTTTCCCGTGCCGATGCTGGAGGGCGAGCACGTCACCGACGAGGCCGGCACCGGCTTCGTCCACACGGCGCCGAGCCACGGCCGCGAGGATTTCGAGGTCTGGATGGCCAATGGCCGCCGCCTGACGGAAGCCGGCATCGATACCCGCATCCCCTACACCGTCGATGCCGACGGCATGCTGACCAAAGAAGCGCCGGGCTTCACCGGCCGCTTCGTCTTCACCGCCAAGGGCGAGAAGGGCGATGCCAACAAGGCGCTGATCGCCGCGCTGACCGAGACGGGCGCGCTGGTCGCCCGTGGGGTGCTGCGCCACCAGTACCCGCATTCCTGGCGCTCGAAGAAGCCGGTCCTGTTCCGCAACACGCCGCAATGGTTCATCGCCATGGACCGGCCGGTGGATGCGCTCGGCAACCGCACGCTCCGCGAGACCGCTCTTCACGCCATCGAAGAGACGCAATGGGTTCCGCCCCAAGGAAAAAACCGGATCAACGGCATGGTCGCGGGCCGGCCCGACTGGGTGGTCTCGCGCCAGCGCGCCTGGGGCGTGCCGATCACCGTTTTCGTCGAGCGCGAGACCGGAAAGGTGCTGCGCGATGAGAGGGTCAACGCTCGCATCGCCGAAGCTTTCACCGCCGAGGGCGCGGATGCGTGGTTCGCGGAAAGCGCTGCCGAACGCTTCCTCGCGCCCGAGCACGATCCGGCGAATTACGAGAAGGTGACGGACGTCCTCGACGTCTGGTTCGATTCCGGCTCGACCCACGCCTTCGTGCTCGACGACGGGCAAGCCTTTCCCGGTCTGGCCGGCATCCGCCGCGCGGTCGATGGCGGGCCCGACACGGTGATGTACCTGGAGGGCTCCGACCAGCATCGCGGCTGGTTCCAGTCCTCGCTGCTCGAATCCTGCGGCACGCGGGGCCACGCGCCCTACGACGTGGTGCTCACCCACGGCTTCGTCCTCGACGCCAAGGGCGAGAAGATGTCGAAGTCGCGCGGCAACGTCGTCGCGCCGCAGAACGTCATCAAGGAATCGGGCGCCGACATCCTCCGCCTCTGGGTCGCGGCGGCCGACTATTCCGACGATCTGCGCATCGGACCGGAGATCGTCAAAACCTTCGCCGAGACCTACCGCAAGCTGCGCAACTCGCTCCGCTGGATGCTCGGCTCGCTCGCCCACCGGGTGCCCGGCGACGACGTGCCCGTCCCCGAGATGCCGGAGCTGGAGCGCTTCATCCTGCATCGCCTCGCCCAGCTCGACGGCGAGATCCGCGAAGCCTACGCCGCCTTCGACACCAAGCGGATCGTGGCGCTGCTCAACGGCTTCATGACCGGCGACCTCTCGGCCTTCTACTTCGACGTGCGCAAGGACGCGCTCTACTGCGATCCGATCTCCTCGGTGACCCGCCGCGCCGCGTTGCAGGTCATCGACGAGGCGTTCCGCCGGGTCACGATCTGGCTCGCGCCCGTCCTCGCCTTCACGGCGGAGGAGGCGTGGCTCGATCGCTATCCGTCGCAGGACGGCTCGGTGCATCTCCAGACCCTGCCGGAGACGCCCGCCGCGTGGCGCGACGAGGCGCTCGCCGCCCGCTGGCAAAAGGTGCGCAAGGTTCGCCGCGTCGTGACCGGCGCGCTCGAGCTCGAGCGCGCGGCCAAGCGCATCGGCGCGAGTCTGGAGGCGGCCCCGACCGTCTACGTCGCGGACTCGGACCTGCTCGGCGCCCTCGATGGCGTCGATTTCGCCGATGTCTGCATCACCTCGGCGATCACGGTCCGCGCGGGCGAAGGCCCGTCGGACGCCTTCCGCCTCGACGAGGTGAAGGGTGTGGCGGTGGTGCCCGAGCGCGCCGCGGGCACGAAATGCGCCCGCTCCTGGCGGGTCACCCCCGAGGTCGGCAGCGACCCCGACTATCCCGAGGTGACGCCCCGCGACGCGAAGGCCCTGCGGGAATGGGATGCGGCGCATCCGGTGGCGGCGTGACCCTCTCCCTGACGACGCCCGATACACTCCCCCCGACAGATTTCGGGCTTGCCCCAGATCGGCAGGCGTCTGCCCAAGTCGGGCAGGCCCGACTTGGGTGGGGGAGGGTACCTGCAGAGCAGGCGGGAGAGAGGAGCGAGGGTGCCGAACGTGGTGCTCGGCATCCGGTGCGCCGCCTCATTCTGACGGTGGCTTCCCCTCTCCCGACCTCCTTCGGAGGCCACCCTCCCTCGCAGAGGGGGGAGGGGAAACGCGGCGCGGGCCGAGTCTCGTCATGACCCCCTTCCGTGCCGGCCTCATCGCGGCCCTCACCACGTTGGTCCTCGATCAGGCCTCCAAGCTCTGGCTCTATTTCGGCACCGATCTCGTGATGACCCAGCCCTGGCGGCTGGCGCCCTTCGCGGACTTCGTCGTCGTCTGGAACCGGGGCGTGTCCTACGGTCTGTTCCAGCAGGAGGGCGGGCTGGGGCGCTGGCTGCTCGTCGACGTCTTGCTCGCCGCCGCGATCGGTCTCTCGGTGTGGATGGCCCGGGCCGGCTCGCGGCTGCTCGCCGTGGCGCTCGGTCTCATCGTCGGCGGCGCGCTCGGCAACGCCATCGACCGGGCGGCCTACGGCGCTGTGTTCGACTTCGTCCACCTGCATGCGGGGACATGGTCCTGGTACGTGTTCAACGTCGCGGATGCGGCCATCGTCGCGGGCGTCATCGGCCTGATCCTCGCCAGCCTGCGGCCGGCCGGACGCAACCCGCGCGAGGATGTCGCGGAGGATGTCGCGAAGGACCGCACGCATCCCCAGGCCTGATGTGAAGTTCATCCCGGCTGCGTCAAGGCGCCATACCTTCGCCCGAAACCCAGCTCACCTCGGTTCGGAAGGTCTCGGTCCGCGACTCACATTGAATCGCCCGCCGGCTGACTGCCCCGGTTGAAAAGCGGGCGGAGCCGGTCGTTGAAACCTTGGGGAAAATGGCATGAACGGGCGGCGCAGCGTCTCGTGGGCTTTCGGATCGATCCGTCCG
>JAGTAM010000132.1 GCA_023422485.1 Pseudomonadota bacterium
ATGATGGACCGCGACGGCGGCTTCGCCGGACCGCTCGACCTGAATGCGGGCCACGCGCTCGCCCTGAAGCAATTGCGGAAACTGGTCGCCGACGGCCGCAGCACCTGAATGCCTGTTTGACCGGCCCGTTCCGGCAACCACAACGGTCCTCATGCTGAGGCGCTGCGTCAGCAGCCTCGAAGCACCCCGCGAGGCTGGTCCGGGAGGCGCCGTGGATCAGCCCTCCAGGCGTGTTTCGAGGCCGCGCCGGCGCTCGGTGCCCGCCTTGCGGCCGGCCGGGACGGAAAACAGGACTGACCCGACCCCGCATCCATTGACCTCCGCGCGAGCTTGGCCGTAGCTGGCGGCCATGCGAGGGCGCCTGCCGGGATGGACCGTGTGCCGCGCGGTCATCGCCGTGGCCGCGCTCTACGCGCTTGCCCTGCAGGTCGTCCTCGGCGCGGCGGCGCTGGCCGGAACCGTCGGCCCCGACGGTGGTCTCGTCCACATCCTCTGCGCGCCCGATGCGTCGGATCCCGACGCGCCCGCGAAGGCGCACACGGCGCACCTGCCCTGCTGCCAGGCCGCGCACGTCCTGCCGAGCCTCGACGTTCCGGAACCCGCCCACGCCATCGTCGCCTGGCCGCCGGAGCGGATCGCGCCGCCCGCATGGCGGCCTGAGGTCGTCGCCCTGCCTCGCGCCCCGCCCGGGACGCGCCCGAGCCCGCGCGCCCCACCCGTCGCCTGCTCGATCGCACCTCCCGATCCTTCAGACCACGGACCTCTTTACATGCCTTCCCGTCAACGGGCCGTGCCGCGCGCCGCCCTGTCCTCGATCCTGCTCGCCTCGGCCCTGCTCGCCGCCCCTGCACTCGCGGAGCCTCTTGCGGAGCCTCTTGCCGAGCCCCTCGCCTCGCCGGAGAGCGGGATTCCTTCCTCGACCACACTTGCCGAGATCAGCGTCTCCGGCACCGGCCGCCCGTCGGGCTCCGGCGAGACTTCCGGCTCGCTGACCGTGCCGGGCGTGGCCGCGCAGCGGGCGGCGGTGAACGCCACCGTCGGCTCCGTCGCCTTCGTCGACGCTGCGAGCTTCCAGAACCGCTACGCCAACACCGTGCGCGACGTACTCAAAGACGTGCCCGGCGTGTTCGTGCAGGAGCGCTACGGCCAGGAGATGCGCCTCTCGATCCGCGGCTCCGGCATCGCCCGCGGGTTCCATGTCCGCGGCATCGAGCTGCTGCAGGACGGCATCCCGCTCAACCTCGCCGACGGCAGCGGCGACTTCTACCAGATCGACCCGCTCTCCTTACGCTCGGTCGAGGTCTACAAGGGCGGCAACGCGCTGACCTTCGGCGCGACGACGCTCGGCGGCGCGGTGAACTTCGTGACACCGACCGCCCACTCGGCGCTGGCGCCGAACATCGCCCGGATCGACGGCGGCAGCTTCAACACGATCCGCGAGCACTTTCAAATCTCGCGCATCTCAGGGCCCGCCGACGTTCTGATCTCCGGCACCGCGACCAATTCCGACGGATTCCGCGATCACGAGACGCAGCGCACCCGCAACGTGAACGCCAATATCGGCTACCGGCTCGCGCCGGGGGTCGAAACCCGGTTCTACCTCGGCTTCTACGACACCGACCAGAAGCTGCCCGGCTCGCTCTCGCTGTTCAATGCCCTCAACAACCCGCGCCTGGCCAACCCGGCGGCGATCACCGGCAACCAATCGCGAAAGGTGACGACGGAGCGCATCGCCAACCGCACCTCGTTCGCGCTGGAGGTCGGACGCATCGACATCGATTCCTGGGCGGTTCACAAGAACCTCTACCACCCGATCTTCCAAGTGATCGACCAGGACGGCTGGACCTACGGCGTGGCGCCGCGCTGGGCCGGCACGTTCGATCTCGGCGGTTACCGCAACGATCTGATCCTCGGCCTGCGGGCGTTTGCCGGCATCAACGAGGCCCGGCAATTCGTGAACGTGGCCGGCCTGCGCGGTGCCCAGACGCTCAACGCCCGCCAGAGCGCCTCGAACTACGAGGCCTATGCCGAGAACCGGTTCTGGTTCCTGCCCGAGATGGCGCTGATGACCGGCGCCAAGCTGTTCTCCTCGAACCGCACCTTCAGCGACAGGGGCGGCCTGGCCGCAGACCCCGCCGCGCGCTTTGCCAACATCACCTACGAGGGCATCAACCCGAAGATCGGCCTGCTGTGGCAGCCGCTGCCGGACATCCAGGTGTTTGCCGACATCACCCGCTCGCGCGACGTGCCGGACTTCTCCGACCTCGTGCAGACCAACCTGCTGCGCACCACCTTCGTGCCGCTGGAGGCCCAGCGCGCCTGGACCTACGAGGCCGGCTCGCGCGGCCGGATCGACCGATTGGCCTGGGACGTGACGCTCTACCGGGCAGACGTGCGCGACGCGCTGATCAACTTCACGCCCAATCCCGGCTTGAACATCCCGGCGGCGACCTTCAACGCCCCGCGCACCCGCCATCAGGGCGTCGAGGCCGCCGTGACCCTCGATCTCGCCGAGGATCTCACCGGTATCGGCGACCGGCTCAGCCTGACCCAGATCTGGACGCACAACGACTTCCGCTTCGTCGGCGACCCGGTCTTCGGCAACAACCGCATCGCCGGCGTGCCGGTGAACGTGCTGCGCACGGTGCTGAGCTACCGGCATCCCAGCGGCTTCTACTTCGCCCCCGCCCTCGACTGGGTCCCGCAGGGCGCGTTTGCCGACCACGCCAACACCCTGAAGGTGCCGGGCTACGCCCTCATCGGCGTCCAGACCGGCATCGACTTCGCCAACGGCGTCTCGCTGTTCGTGGATGCCCGCAACCTGACGGATGAACGCTATGTCTCCGACATCTCGGTGGTGACCAACGCCGCGACCGTGGCGGGCGGGCCGGTGGCGTTCTTTCCGGGCAACGGCCGCAGCGTGTTCGGAGGCGTGCGGGCCTCGTTCTAGAGCATCGTGCTGGATATCGGATCCAGCACGATGCTCCAGGTTCTTGTGCCGCATCGGCTTTTTCCGAAAGCCGGTTCCCATCTTTCGGGCCGATGCCCTAACGGTCCGGATTGCGCCCGTCGCCGGCTGACGGCCGGCGGCGACGCACGCTCGTAATCCGGCGCCCGGAGGCCCTCGCCCAAGCCTGAGGGCGCATCGAAACAACGGCTCGGAGCCCGAGAGACGGACGGCGCTCTCCGGCAGAGGTACGCGAGAAGCGAGTGCGGACGTCTCTAATCAAATTTCGTAACCCGAAGGGATTGATTTCATCCGAGCCTTACAGCAGACTTACTGTATTCAGCCATCAGGAAATTTGAACTTCCAGGCAGACATCCCAGCGATGCGGGAGCATGGATCATGCCGAATTCATTGCGAATCCTCTGCGTGCACGGCCTTGGCGATCAGCGCCAAAGCAATTGGGACGCAGATTGGTCGAGCGCAATCAAGCGAGCCGTCGGGGCGAACGCCGACGTTGAACTGGATTTCCGGTTCCTGACCTACGATCCCATCTTCGAGCATACCGATATCAGCTTCTCGGAGACGCTCGGCGCCTTCTGGAAGCTGGCGCGCAGCGGTCTCGGCGGCTTGTTTCGCCAGCCGCGCGGCCCTGTGAGCAATATCTCGGACCGGCTCCGCTGGACCGCCGGCTACGTCGTCGCCTGGGTGGAGGATGAACAGTTCCAGCAGGAAACCCGCACGCTCGTGCTCGATACGTTGCGCGACTACAAGCCCGATATCGTCCTCGCCCATAGCCTGGGCTCTCTCGTCACTTACAACGCCTTCTCACACGCGGACGCGGCGGAAAGCGAGGCGGCCAAGGCGCTCGCCAACACGCACTACGTGACGTTCGGATCGCAGATCGGAAATCCCTTTGTCCTGGGAAACCTGACATACGGACGCGTTCAACGTCTTGCCGTGAGGCACTGGCACCATCTCTACAACGAGCACGACGATGTCTTCACCGCGCCCCTGAGAGTTCAGGGCGTTGACAACTTCAATCAACTTCTCACGCCGTTCGATCTTCCCGGCTTCGGCGATCATGACGCCGCCGGCTACCTCACGCATACCGTGACGCAAACCTCCTTCTGGACGCCGGTGGTCGATCTCGCGGCCCGTCGCCACAGGGCGGTGGGGCTTGCGGCGACGGCGGAGGCCAGTCCTTGGAATCGGTCGCTTCCGGCCACGCCCCCCTCCACGCGGCGCAAGGCGCTGCTGATCGGCATCGACGATTATCCCGATCCCGGCAATCGGCTGTCGGGATGCGTGAACGATGTTTTCGCGATGAGCGCGACCCTGCAGGATTGCGGGTTCGAGCCGGAGCAGATTCGCGTCTGCCTGAACGAGCGCGCCACCGCAGACGGCATCATCTCTCGGCTCGAATGGTTGGTCGACGGTGCACAAGCCGGTGACCAGCTCGTGTTCTTCTATTCCGGGCACGGCGCGCGCGTGCCGGAATACGGCCAACAGGAAGAGCCGGACCGCCTCACCGAAACGCTCGTGCCATATGACTTCGACTGGACGCCGGAACGCGGCGTGTCCGACGAGCAGATCAACGGCTTCTACGCGCAACTCCCTTACGACACCCAACTCCTGATGATCTTCGACTGCTGTCATTCAGGCAGCATGCATCGCGATGGCGCCGGTCGCGCGCGTGGGATCACGCCTCCGGACGACATCCGGCACCGCCAGCTTCGATGGAATCGCGAAGAGGAGATGTGGGTCGAGCGTGACTTCACCCCGCTCAACAAGGCTTTTGCCAGCCAAGCGGCGAAACGGCAGGCCTTTTTCGGCTCCAACCTCGCCACGGTCCGCCTGGGGCGCGCCGCCCTGCTCCGCGTCAGCGACCAGAAGAGTTACGACGAGGCCAAGAAGGCGCGCGGAGCACCGACAGGGCCGTTCCTCCCCGTCATCATCGAAGCCTGTGGAGAGGAGCAGTATTCCTACGAGTACCGTCACGGCGCGACCAGCTATGGCGCCTTCACCTTCTGCCTCACATCCATCCTGCGCAAAGAGAAGAACATTACCTTCCGGGACCTCGTGCAGCGTGCGACGGAGCGGCTGGAACGGCTCGGCTATAACCAGAAGCCGCAAATTCTAGGGCCGGCCATCGACCTCGATGCGAAGGTGCCGTTCGAGACAGGGCGGGGCGGCAAGGCGCCCGCCGGCAACCTGCCGGGCTCGGCGACGCCGCGCACCTCCGGGTGACGACGCGGACGCTCCGCAAAGGGCCGCCACGGACAAACGAGTCCGGCCCTCGGGTAAGGGCAGCCGGCAAGCGACGGCCGATCGCGGGGAGCGCGAGAGAATCTTCCGGGCCGCGAAGGAGCGGCTTCAGTACTGAACCGTCGCGCGAAGCCCCAGCACGGCGGCGTTGCGCACGCGGCGTCCTTCCGGGTCGCGCGGATTGGCGATGCCGCCGCCGGGATGCAGGATCAGTTGCACGTCGGGCTGCACGGTGAAGCCCGGTACCACCACGGCCTGATAGGTCGCCTCGATCACCGTCTCCGCCCGCCGCCGCGGCATCGGCATACCGGTGTAGACGATGGTGTCGATATCGGACCGGCGCGCGTCGTCGGAGAGGCGGGCATGCGCCAGGCTGAGGCCGACGGTGTCGTCGTCGCGGCCCTCGAACAGGCCTTTGTAGGCGAGCCCGGTGTCGAGATAGGCGGAGATGAGGCTGGAGCGGGTCGGCGACCACGCCGCGCGCACGAAGAAACCGAGCCCCTCGTCGTCCTTGCCGGATTCTTGGTAAAGCGTCTGGTCGTAGATCGCGTAGATCCCGGCATTGCCGCGCAAGGGGCGGCCGATGCCCGTCGCGTTCGGGTCGGCGAGCGGCAGGCCGGTCTGGTCGAAGCGCAGGGACTCGAAGCGCCCGAAATGCTGCCAGCCGCCCAGCGTGATGTCGCCGGGCAGGCTTTTCGCATCCTTCTGCGTGTTGAAGGCATAGGTCGCCTCGGCCACGACGAGGGCGGGATCGTGGGTCCGGAAATTGGTGCCGGTGCGGTTCGTACGCTGCGCCTCCGGGTCGTCGCCGGGGCGGTTGGCGCCGGCCGGATCGCCGTTATAGAGCCCGGCCTGGAGCGAGAAGCCGTTGCCCGGCACGTATTTGGCCCGGATCGCGGGCGCCGCGAGCGGATAGGCTGGGCCACCGCTCGGCAGGTCGAGCCCGGTGATCGCCGGCCAGCCGAAGGTCGAGTTCACGAACAGCGTCGCGGTCTGGCTGACGAAGAACTCGGTGTCCGCCGCCTGCTGGCCGATGCGGATGCCGAGCTGGCCCTCGAAGAGCTGCTGGTCGAGCCACAGCACGTAGAGGCGCGACGACGGCAAGGCCTCGATCACGCTGGCGGCCAGCAGGTTGCCGACATAGTAGCGCGACAGGCCGGTGCCGTGGATGAAGTAGGCGTTGGCGTGGACCGTGGCGCCGTCCCAGCCGGCGAGCCGCTGCAGGTCGAGGTTGAGCCGCAGGTTCAGCCGGTCCTCGACGATCGCCCCCTGGCGGATGCCGCCGACGGGATTGCCCAGCGTCTCGGCGATGTAGGTGAGGCTGTACTCGATGCCCCGCTGCTTTAGCAGGGGCCGCAGCCCGAGCGGATCGCCGAAGGGACCGAGCGAGGGCTCGATCGAGCGCACGTAGCCGCCGGAGGCCTGGCTCGTCGATTCCGGCTGGGACACCGAGATCCGCGGATCGCCGCCCGCGCCCTCGTAGACCGGCCGTCCGGTGGGCTGTGCGAGGGCCGGCGGACCGGCGAGGGCCGTCAGGGCGAGCGCGATGGGCAGGACGCCGATGAGAGGGCGGCGAGACAAGGAGAGACCTCTACGGCGAACCGCGAAGCTTGAGCTTACGGCCTTCGCGCCGCCGCTGCCAGAGCGCCGGAGGCGGCGATCTGCGCTCCGCCCGTGCTCCCCGCAATCCTCACGCCGCGCTGTGATCCAGCGCCCTGAGGTTCGCCACCAGCTCCGAGAAGCCGTCGCCCTGGATCAGCACGTGGCGGCGGAGCTGGTCGGCCGCCGCGGCGCCGTCACTGGCGAGGATCGCCGCGACGACCGACTCGTGCTCGGCGAGCGATTGCGCCACCCGGTGGCGGGTGCGCAGCTGCAGCCGGCGGTAGGGCGAGAGGCGGCGGTGCAGCGCCAGCGCCTGTCCGCACAGGAAATCGTTGCGGCAGGCGCGGTAGATCACGGTGTGGAAGACGTAGTTCTCGCCGTAATAGGCTTCCGGATCGCCCGTCGAGGCCGCCCGCGCGCAGGCTTCGACGGCGCTCTTGAGTTCCGCCTCGAGTTCCGGCGTCAGGCGCCGCGCGGCGAGCCGGCCGCAGGCGGCCTCCAGCTCTGCCATCGTCTCGAACATCTCCAGGAGATGCCCCGGCTCGGGGGCGCTCACCACCATGCCGCGACGCGGCTTGGTCTCCACGAGGCCGGTCGCGGCGAGTTGTAGCAGCGCCTCGCGGATCGGCGTGCGCGAGACGCCGAAGCGCTCGGCGAGCAGCGTCTCGTCGAGGCGCGCGCCGAGGGCGAGACGCCCTTCGACGATCTCGTCCTCGATCGTCTGCCGGAGGCGCTGGGTCTGGTTCATCGGTCGAATCATCGGCGGATCCCTGCCGACGCATATTCAAGGGCGTTGACAAAATATGCAAGATGACGCGATCTTGCATTAAATGCTGCGGTGAAACGTATATTGTGCGCCGCACAAAAGTCCGAAGCAACGGACTCGATCAGAATCCGCGAATGCGGCATTCGAAGAGGAAACGCCATGACCCTGAACCGCCGCCACCTCCTCGCGGCCGGCCTCGCCGCGCCTGCGCTGCTCAAGCTCGGGACCGGACCGGCCCAGGCCGCCACGACGCTGAAGCTGTCGCACCAGTTCCCCGGCGGCTCGATCGACGAGGGGGATTTCCGCGACCGGATGTGCCGGAAGTTCGCCGCCGCCATCAAGGAGCGCTCGAAGGGCGCGATGGAGGTGCAGGTCTATCCCGGCTCCTCGCTGATGAAGACGAACGCGCAGTTCAGCGCCATGCGCAAAGGGGCGCTCGACCTCTCGCTCTACCCTTCCCCCTATGCCGGCGGCGAGGTGCCGGAGATGAATATCGGTCTGATGCCGGCGCTCGTCCCCTCCTACGCCCAGGCCGTCGCCTGGAAGGACGCGCCGGTCGGCCGCAAGCTCACCGAGATCCTGGAGGCCAAGGGCATCGTGCTGGTCTCCTGGGTCTGGCAGGCCGGCGGCATCGCGAGCCGCGAGCGTCCGCTGCTGACGCCCGAGGACGCCAAGGGCATGAAGGTCCGCGGCGGCTCTCGCGAGATGGACCTGATGATGAAGCAGGCCGGCGCCGCCACCCTCTCGCTGCCGTCGAACGAATCCTACGCCGCGATGCAGACCGGCGCCTGCGATGCCGTGCTGACCTCCTCCACCAGCCTGATCTCGTTCCGCCTGGAGGAGATCTCGAAGGCCCTGACCTCGGGCCGCGAGCGTTCCTACTGGTTCATGCTGGAGCCGATCATGATGTCGAAGATCGTGTTCTCCGGCCTGCCCAAGGACCAGCAGGATCTGATCATGGCGGTCGGCGCCGAGCTGGAGGGCTTCGGCCAGGAGGGCGCCAAGGCCGACGACACCCGCGTCGAGGAGGTGTTCGGCAAGGCCGGCGCCAAGGTCGTGCAGCTCGACGAGCCGACGCTGGGCAAGTGGCGCGACATCGCCCGCGACACCGCCTGGAAGGACTTCGCCAACAAGAACGCGAGCTGCGCCGAGCTGCTCAAGCTGGCGGAGAAGGTCGCATGAGCCACGCCTTCGACGCGGCTTCGGCCGCTTCCGAGACGTCCAAGGCCGAGGAGGTGCGGGTTCCGGGCCTGCTCGGCGTCATCGACCGGATCACGCGCCGGCTCAACCACCTCATCCTGGTGCTGGGCGGCATCGCGCTCGTCGCCGCCTGCCTCGTGCTCAGCTACTCGGTGCTGATCCGCTACGTCCTGCACGAGCCGACCGAGTGGCAGGACGAGACCGCCGTGTTCCTCATCGTCGGCGCCACCTTCCTGTCGGCGGCGGGCGTCCAGGCCAAGCGCGGCCACGTCGCCATCGAGGCGCTCACCGGCCTGCTGCCGCCGGCCGCCAACCGGGCGCGCCTCGTCCTCGTCGACATCATCAGCCTCGCCTTCGTGACCTTCTTCGCCTGGAAGAGCTGGAGCCTGTTCCACGAGGCCTGGGAGGACGGCCAGATCTCGCAATCGACCTGGGGGCCGCCGCTCTGGATCCCCTACCTGCTGATGTCGGCGGGCATGAGCCTGCTGGCCATCCAGTTCGTGCTGCAGATCGCGGAGGCGCTGCTCTACGGTCCCCGCACCGCCGGCTGGGCCAAGCCCAAGATCGGCATCGGGGCGGACGTCAACCGCGATATGCGCGACCGCCCGGACCTGACGCCCGAGGGGCCGGACCCTCTGGAGAGCACGATCACACCGAAGACGGCCCCAGTTCGGCCGGTCACGACGACGGGAGGCAAGGCATGAGCACCGCCGCGATCGGCTTCCTCTATGCAGGGGCGACGCTGGGGGCGATGCTCTCAGGGATTCCCATCGCCTTCGCGCTCGGCTTCGTAGCGCTCGCCTTCATGTACGCGTTCATGCCCGCCGCCTCGCTCGATACGGTGGCGCAGAACGTCTACGAGGAGATGGCCTCGATCACCCTGCTCTCGATCCCGCTCTTCATCCTGAAGGGCGCGGCGATCGGCCGGAGCCGGGCGGGTCAGGATCTCTACTCGGCGATGCATGCCTGGATGCACCGCATCCCCGGGGGGCTGGGCATCGCCAACGTGTTCGCCTGCGCGCTGTTTGCGGCGATGGCCGGCTCCTCGCCCGCCACCTGCTCGGCGATCGGCTCGGCCGGCATCCCGGAGATGCGCAAGCGCGGCTACTCGCCGGGCTTCGCCGCCGGGATCATCGCCGCGGGCGGCACGCTCGGCATCCTGCTGCCGCCCTCGATCACCATGATCCTCTACGCGGTGGCCGCCGAGCAGTCGCTGGGCCGCCTGTTCCTCGCCGGGATCGGGCCGGGCTTCCTTCTGGTCGCCCTGTTCGCCGGCTGGTCGGTGTTCCGCTTCCGCTCCGAGTTCGCGGCGGCCACGCTCGCCTACGAGCGGACCGGCACGCAGCACCCGATCCTGAAGGAGGACAGCTACAGCATGCGCGAGCGCTTCTCGACGCTGCCGCGGGTGCTGCCCTTCGTGGTGCTGCTCACCGGCGTCATGGTCGCGCTCTACGGCGGCTACGCCACGCCCTCCGAGACGGCGGGCCTCGGCGGCCTGCTGGCACTCGCCCTGATCGCGGTGATCTACGGCGTCTGGCGCTTCCGCGATCTCGACCCGATCCTCACGGCGACGCTGCGGGAATCGACCATGCTGATGCTGATCATCGGCATGTCGCTCCTCTACGCCTACGTGATGAGCTACCTCCACATCAGCCAAGCGGCGGCACAAGCCATCGTCGAGATGCAGCTCTCGCCCTGGGTCCTGCTCGCCACCATCCTGTCGCTGGTGATCGCCCTCGGCTTCTTCCTGCCACCGGTCTCGATCATCCTGATGACGGCGCCGATCATCCTGCCGCCGCTCAAGGCCGCCGGGTTCGACCTCGTCTGGTTCGGCGTGGTGATGACGATCACCATGGAGATGGGCCTGATCCACCCGCCGGTGGGCCTCAACATCTTCGTCATCAAGAACATCGCCCCCGACATCCCGCTGAAGGACATCATCTGGGGCACCCTGCCCTTCGTGCTCCTGATGGGCGTGGCGATCGTCCTGCTCTGCCTCGTGCCGGGCATCGCCCTCTGGCTGCCGGACCAGCTGCTGCCGACGACGCGGTAGGGACAGCAGTCGCGCCTGGAGCGGCGCCGACGAAGAGAAGAAAACCCTCCTTGCCCTCGGGTACGGAGGGTTCTTTGTTTGGTGAATCGTTTCTTTATCGCGGCAGTAAAACTCGCCTTAACCCTCTGGCGCCCAAGATCGCCGCCTCACAGCCGGTTCCGGCAGCGGACGGGAGACGATCCGTGACGAAGCCAGTCGCCGAGACCAAAGCCGCGAACGGCGCGCCGCCGCTGAGCCCGAGCGTACGCCGCCACCTCGGCAAGAGCCTGCGCAGCCATTATGCCGACAGCCTTACCGAGCCGGTCAGCGAACGCCTCGAAACCCTGATCGGCCGCCTGGACGCGAATCAGGACCGGGCGACGCGACCCTGATCGTCACGACACGGATCTCGCACGATCCCGGCACGCCGAAAGCCCCGGCCGCGAAGGGGCGCCCGGGGCGTTCAGACCTCGCGGTGCGGATTTGGTTCGAGGCGCGGCGCGCTCAGTCGAGGGCGACGGCGACCAGGGAGAACAGGCCGGCCAGCAGCAGGTTACAGGCGATGAGGACGACGACCGTCATGGATGGGCTTCGCGGCTGAGAGGAAATCGGGCAGGCGTCGAGGGCAGCGGCGGACACCGCCGCGTGGAGAGCGTCTAGCGGGAGAAGCTTGACGGAGTGCTCATCCCGCCCGAATGCGGCGGCGGCGCGACCCAATTCGCCGAAAACGATGCAGGAAGATCACAGAACCCGTCCTGCGCGGCCGCGCTTGAACCGGTCCTGAACCGAGCGCCGTCACATGCTGCCGTGCGGCCACAGTCTCCAGCTTGCAGAAAAACGGTTCACGGTTTTCCGCGCTTCCCCGCAATATTGCCAAGATTTGGTTAACGGATTAGGCTCGCGACGTCCCGTTTCGAGACAGGATCCGGCCATGATCTTCCTGAACGAGACCCTCCTCACCGCCGCCGGCCTGTTCGGTCTCGGCGCCTCCGCGGCATCGGCCGGCACGGCGGAGCCGCGGGCCTTCCCAAGCTTCTCCGCGGACGACGACGCGCCGCTGGCGGAGGGAAGAGATCGGTCGCCGGAGGACGCCGAGGCGGATGATCCCTTCTTTACTGCTGTCGCCGACGCCCTGCGGGAGGCGGGCTACCTGGATTCCTGAAAATCCGTTGGTGTAAGCCTGCCTGATCCGCCGCCCCGTGCGGACGTTCAGGAAAGCCGCCGTCCCGCATGTCCCGCTCCTCCGCCGTCTCCCCCGACGTGCTCGCCGCCATCGGCGGCACGCCCCTGATCCGGTTGCGCCGCGCCTCGCAGGAGACCGGCTGCACCATTCTCGGCAAGGCGGAGTTCCTCAATCCCGGCCTGTCGGTGAAGGACCGGGCGGCGCTCTCGATCGTGCGGGATGCCGAGGCCCGCGGCCTGATCCGGCCCGGCGGCACCATCGTCGAGGGCACGGCGGGCAATACCGGAATCGGCTTGGCGCTGGTGGCGTCCGTGCGCGGCTACCGCACCGTCATCGTCATCCCCGAGACGCAGTCGGCGGAGAAGAAGGAGACCCTGCGTCTGGCCGGCGCCCAGCTGGTCGAGGTGCCTGCCGTCCCCTTCGCCAACCCGAACAACTACGTCCACGCCGCCCGCCGCCTCGCCGAGCGGCTGGCCGGAACGGAAGCGGCCGGCGCCTTCTTCGCCGATCAGTTCGACAACACCGCCAACCGCCGCGCCCATATCGAGGCGACCGGCCCCGAGATCCTCGCGCAGACCGGCGGCGCGGTCGATGGTTTCGTCTGCGCGGCGGGCACCGGCGGCACGCTGGCGGGCGTGGCCGAGGCGCTGCGAGCGGCCAAGCCGGGAGTGAAGATCGCGCTCTCCGATCCCGAGGGTTCGGCGCTCCACGCCTATTACAGCACCGGCACGCTGAAGGCCGAGGGCTCCTCGATCACGGAGGGGATCGGCCAGGGCCGCGTGACGCGCAACCTCGAAGGGTTCACCCCCGATCTCTCGTTCCGGATTCCGGACACGGAAGCGCTCGGCATTATCTTCAACCTGATGCGCGAGGAGGGTCTGTCGCTCGGCGGCTCGTCCGGCATCAACGTCGCGGGCGCGATCCGGCTCGCCCGGGAACTCGGGCCCGGCCACACCATCGTGACGATCCTCTGCGACGGGGCCGCGCGCTACGCCTCGAAGCTGTTCAACCCCGCCTTCCTGGGCGAGCGCGGACTGCCGGTGCCGGACTGGCTCGGCCCGTCCGCCGACGCCCTGCCCGATTGGCGAGCGTGAGCCGCCGACCGCACGGTCCAGGCTCTGGCTTCTGCATCGTCGTTCTCCGAAAGCCGGCGACGACCTTTCGGGACGGTGCTCTCGGCTGAGCCGGCAACGAAATTGCCGGAGCAGACGTTGCTGCCCGTGCTCAGGCGACGGTGTTTGAGCGATCCGGAGACGTTGCGTCGATGCTCACCACCATCCTGCTCATCCTGCTGATCCTGCTCCTGTTCGGTGGCGGCAATTTCTACGGCGGCGGACGCTTCCGCGGCCCCGGCTTCGGACTCGGCGGCATCCTGCTCATCATCCTGATCGTCCTGCTGGCGACGGGCCGGATCTGCGGGCGGGCGCGCCGGCGCTCACGGGGCGCAGGTGAGCGCGACGACGGCACCGAGCACGGGCGCCGCCGCCCCGCCCAGCGTGGTCGCGGCGTCCTTCGCGGATCCCGTGCCCGCTTCGGCGGACACGCCGCTCTCGCCCAGGAAGGCCGCGACGGCCTTCCCCGGTACGACGGTATAGCGCGTCGGCGGCATCACCCCGGCGATCAGGCGGGGAGCGGCGGGAAACCGGGCGACGAGCCCGACGAGCCGGCCTGCCC
>JAGTAM010000244.1 GCA_023422485.1 Pseudomonadota bacterium
GGCTACGTCACCCGCGACGTTGCCGAGCGCAATTACGGCGGCAAGGAAACCCGCGGCTGGCTGCGCATCGTCGTCCCGTTCCTGCAGGACAAGGGCGAGGCCCAGCCGAACCGCACGCTGATCACCCGCCGCCAGGCCGAGGGCCGCTGATCGGGGCCGATCCGGCGCTTTCCCGAGGGAACTTCCCGCGGCCCACCGGCCTCTCCTTCGGTGGGCCGTCTGCATTTTGGTACAGGCCGGCTGTTGGCGCTCCGATACGGTCTCTGCTTGACTGGAGCGCGGAGTGTATCGGCACGTGAGCGACGGCCAAATCCGCCATCCCGATGGGATCAACCGATTTGGTATCACTTCATCTGCTTGCCAGCACGGCCAAGACGCCACACAATCGCCCGAGAGAGCCGGGGTCAACCCGGCCGAGACGCTTTTCGGCGCCGCGGGCTGACGGCGCAGCTCCGAGGGAGGGGAATTATAACATGACCGTTGCGCGAATTCTTGCAGAGAAGGGCGGCTCGGTGGTCACGATGGCACCGCACCGCACGATCGACGAGGCCATCCACCTCCTTGCCGAGAAGCGGATCGGCGCCCTCGTCGTGGGCGACGCCCAGGGCCGTGTGATCGGCATCCTGTCCGAGCGCGACGTGATGCGGGCGCTGGCGACCGAGGGCGCGGCGGCGCTCGACCGGCCGGTCTCGCACTACATGACCGAGAAGGTCATCACCTGCACCCGGCGGACGACGATCGAGGACGTGATGGAGACGATGACCAACGGCCGCTTCCGCCACCTTCCGGTGGTGGAGGAGGGGCATCTCGTCGGCGTCGTGTCGATCGGTGACGTGGTCGCGCGCCGCATCGCGGCCGTCGAGGCCGAGCATCAGGCGATGCGCGACTATATCACGATGGCCTGAGCGCGAGCCGAGACGACCCGAACGCGTTGCGGCGGCTCAACTGCGCGCCGCCGCACCCTCGACCATGCGCCGGATCTCCGGCAGCGCCGCCCGCACCGCCTGACGGCCGAGGGCGATGCCATCGGCGGCCCGGTGGAACTCGAACTGACCGAACTCGGCGAGAAGCGGCCGGATTGCGACATCCGGCGGGTCGCTGGCGAGCCGTGCCCGCGAGATCCGATCCTGGGTGATGTTGAAGGCGTCGAGCATGACGCGAGCGACGCCGGGGCTCGACCGGCCGACGGACGGGGCCGGCGTGGTTGCGCGACGGCGCATCAGACGATGGCCCATCAGGCGCCGGCTCGCCCCGCTCAGCAGCCCCCACCGGCCGCGGCGGCGCACGGTGGCCTCCAGCGTCTGCTCGATCGCCCGCTCCACCGGCTCCTCCGCTTCGACGATCACCGGGTCGTCCCTCTCGGGCCGGATCACCATTGCGGGCGGGCGCGTCTCGCAGGCGAGGTTCACGCAGATCACGAGGTCGGCGCCGAGTTCGCGGGCGAGGCGCACCGGTACGGGGTTGACCAGCGTCCCATCCATCAGGAGACGCCCTTCGAGGGCGACCGGCGGGAAGATACCGGGAATGGCGTAAGAGGCCCGCACCGCCTCGACCAGCGGCCCGCGCGACAGCCAGACCTCGTGTCCGGTGCCGAGTTCGGTCGCCACGCTGGCGAAGGTGAGGCGCAGATCCTCGATGCGGAAGCCTTCGAGTTCGCGCGAGAGACGGCGGCGCAGGCGCTCGCCGGCGATCAGGCCGGACCCGGTGATGCGCGGATCGAGCATGCCGACCACCCGGCGCCGGGTGAGCGAGAGCGCGAAATCCTTGAGGGCGTCGATGCGGCCGGCGGCGTAGGCCCCGCCCACCACGGCGCCGATGGAGCAGCCGGCGACGACCTCGGGGAAGATGCCGGCCTCCTCCAACCCCTCGATCACGCCGATATGCGACCAGCCGCGGGCCGAGCCGCCGCCGAGGGCGAGGCCGATACGGGGAGAGCGGAAGCGGGGCACCACCGGTTCCACTGCCCCATCCGGAAAGCGGGAGGGGAGGGGCCGGGACGCCTCGAACATCATCGCTCCGGATCGGCGGGAACGAGGGCGACGGCGCCGGTCGCGGGGTCGCGCTCGATCGCGCGGTAGAAGCAGGAGCGGCGGCCGGTATGGCAGCAGCCGCCGTCGCCGCCGACGGCGACACGGATCAGGATTGCGTCCTGATCGCAATCGACCCGCATCTCGACGATCCGCTGGATCTGCCCGGAGGTGGCGCCCTTGTGCCAGAGTTCGCCGCGCGAGCGCGACCAGTACCACGCCTCGCCGGTCTCCAGCGTGCGGGCGAGCGCCTCGGCGTTCATGTGGGCGAGCATCAGCACGCGCCCGTCCCCCGCATCGACCGCGATGCAGGCCACGAGCCCGTCGGGGCCGAACCGGGGCGTCAGACGCGTCCCTTCCTCGACCTCGGCGCGGGAGCCGGGGGAAGCGAATTGCTCGGTCATGGTCGGGCGGCCCGGCCGCCTCAGCCCTTCTGGTTCCGCACGAAGGTCAGGAAGCGGACCTGCTCGGACGGATCGCCCTTGTAGACGCCGCGGAACTGCGTGGTGATGGTGGAGACGCCGGCCTTCTGCACGCCG
>JAGTAM010000267.1 GCA_023422485.1 Pseudomonadota bacterium
CCTGCGGGGCGAGCACAACGCTTCCTTCTACGCCGCCAAGGCGGCGGAGGCCGAGGCGCAACGCCAGCGCAGCTGGTGGGAGAACGCCCGCCGCCGCCTCGCACCGGAGCGCGAGGCGGCCTGACCCGGCCGGGTTTCGAAGAGGACCGGATGCCGGGGACGGGCGGGTCGACCTCCGTCCGTCGCGCCCTCGGGCGCAGGCCTCGGAGTGCCTCACGAAACTCCCGGCCGCCGACGGTTCTCGCTCTGGCGATAGCGGTGCGGCGGGAGTTTCGTGAGAGACATTCAGGCGTAGGCCTTGGCCGGCGGCTCGGTGAACAGGGAGCGCAGCCGCGCCCGCTCCAGATCCGGGGAGCCCGAGATCGGCGCCATCATCGGTCCGGTCATCGGCGTCGGCCGGGCGAACAGGTAGCCCTGCATCTGGTCGCAGCCGAGTTCGCGCAGCACGGCGAGCTGCTCCTGCGTCTCCACCCCCTCGACCGTGACCTGAAGGCCGAGATTGTGCCCGAGATGGGTGATCGCGCGCACGATCGTCAGTGAATCCGCGTGCTGCCCGAGACGGCGCACGAACGACTGGTCGACCTTGATCTTGTCGAACTTGAACCGCTGCAGGTAGCTCAGGGACGAGTAGCCCGTTCCGAAATCGTCGAGCGCGAGGCGCACGCCGAGGGTGCGCAAGGCGGTCAGCACCTCCACCGCCATCGCCGCGTCCTGGATGAACACGCCCTCGGTAATCTCCAGCACCAGCCGCCCCGGCGGGAGCCCGTGGCGGCCGAGCACCGCCGCCACGCCGGCGGCGAAGCCCGGCTGGCGAAACTGCTTGGGCGAGACGTTGACCGAGACCCGCCAGGGATGCGGCCAGGCGGCGGCGGTGGCGCAGGCGGTGTCCAGCACCCAGGCGCCGATCCGCCCGATCTGGTCGGTCTGCTCGGCGAGCGGGATGAACTCGACCGGGGGCACGCAGCCGCGCTCCGGATGATGCCAGCGGATCAGCGCCTCGAAGGTCTCGATCTCGCCGGTGCGGCCATTGACGATCGGCTGATAGTAGAGCTGCAGCTCGCCGCGCGGGATCGCGCTGCTGAGCTCGTGCTCGATCCGGCGGCGCGCCTGGAGCTGCTCGTCCATCGCGGCCTCGAAGAAGCGCACCGTGCCGCGCCCCTCGTCCTTGACCCGGTACAGGGCGGTGTCGGCGGCGCGCTTCAGGCTGTCGGCCGTGCTGCCGTCGCTGGGATAGAGGGCGATGCCCGCCGAGGCGCCGATCTCGATGCGCAGGGCTTCGCTCTGGTTCTCGCCCTCGATCTGGAACGGGCGGCCGAGCGCCGCGACCAGCCGCTCCGCGGCCTCGGCGACCTGCGCGAGGGTGCGGGTATGGGCCAGGACGACCACGAATTCGTCGCCGCCGATCCGGGCGAGCGTGTCGGTCGGGCGCAGCTCGGCCAGCATCCGCTTGGCCGCCTGCACGAGCAGGGCGTCGCCCGCGGCGTGGCCGTGGAAATCGTTGACGGGCTTGAAGCGGTCGAGGTCGAGATAGACCAGCGCCACGCTCGTCCCGTTCTCGGCCGCATTCTCCAGGGCCAGCCCGAGGCGCTCCTCCAGCAGGGTGCGGTTGGGCAGGTCGGTCAGGGCGTCGTGCAGAGCGAGGTGGCGGATGCGCGCCTCGTCGCGGCGGCGCTGGCTGAGATCGCGCAGGGCCACCGCGGTCGCCGGCCGGCCGAGATACTCGATGGGGCGGCAGGAGAGTTCCACCGGCACCAGGGTGCCGCTCGCCGTGCGGATCTCAAATTCCTCCGGCCGCAGATCCTCCGGGCGGTAGCGGCTGCGCCGCATCACCGCCGGCGCGTCGGCCTCGCTGAACAGGTCCAGCACCGGGCGGCCGACGATTTCCTCCCCCGTGGTCTCGAACAGGCGCAGGCCCGCCTGGTTGATCTCCACCACCCGGCCGCCGCGGTGGATGAACAGCACCTCGTGGGCGAGGTTGCCGAGCAGGCGCATGCGGCTCAGTTCGTCCATGCGGCGGCGCATGAGATGGCGCTGCATCAGCAGCGCGGCGAGACCGGCGGCGAGGACGATGAGGCTCACGAGCCCCACCACGAGGCCGAGCTGTGTCGAGCCCAGCACGGAACCGCCATCCTCCTGCGGGGCGATGGGTGCGACGGTGAGCGCCGTCATGCCGGTGAAGTGCAGGCCGCAGATCGCCAGCGCCAGCCAGACCGTCACCTCGATCCGGCGGCCGGGGCCGGTGAGGTCGCCGGCCCGGGCGAGGGCGATCATCGCCAGGGTGGCGCAGAGACCGAGCGAGCCGAAGACATAGGCCCCCTCGAACACGAGCAGGTTGCTCGCCGCCATCGCGCTCACACCTGCGTAGTGCATCCCCGCGATCGCCGCCGCCAGCGCCAGGCCGGCCGCGGCCAGCCCGAGCGGGTCGTGGCGTGTGCGAGCCCAGATCAGGAGGGCGACGAAGGCTCCGGCCACCGCGATCGCGATCGAGGCCGCCGTGGGCAGGAGGTCGTAGGCCGCCTGCTCGCCGGGCAGGAAGGCGAGCATCGCGACGAAGTGGAGCGACCAGACGCTGCAGCCGAACACCGCCGCCGCCGCGGCCAGCCAGGGGAAGAGGAGCCTGCGCTCGGCCTGCACGGCCTCGGCCATCAGGATCACGGTCGAGAAGCAGCCGAGCATGCAGATGCCCGCCGAGATCGCGACAAGGCCGAGATCGTGCTGTTGCACGACGCAGGCGACGATTTTGAGCATGATGAATGAAGAGCCCGACGACCTACAGCGGGTTTAAGCCTCGTCTCTTAAGGTGCCGTTGCTGAGATTCTTCTTAGTCTTCTCATTCATTTGATCGTTAATATCCCGAACAAACCTAAGTTATGTTTTTCAATCCTTCCGGCCTTTTGTATTTCCGAGCACAATTTCTGCGCTATGACGCACCCAGAAAGTCAATTTCGAGGCGATTTCTGAAGTCGTCAGGCCCGGAGCGCAGCTCGACGAAGTGGTTACCGGTTCATTTCAATGATACGCGTCAAAATGACGGCCGAGGGACGCCGGCCTGATGCCATCAGGCCGGATACGCCTCTTCGCGTGCCTCACAAAACTCCCGGTCTCTGACCGTTGGCACTCTGGCCATGACAGCGCAGCGGGAGTCTCGTGAGAGACACTGAGCGCGAACAGCCGGCAGGTCGCCCGCCGGACCTTGACGGTGCAGCCATCCCTGTCTATCGGCGCATCATCATGTCGGGCATCCTCCTCTCCGGGTCGTATCGCGCGCCGCTCCCCTAAGCGGCCCCGGACTCGTCATGTCTTCAGCCGCTGCGTCGTCGGCGGCTTGAGGATCGTGGAACAGCATCCCGCAACGGACCGCCGGCCTCGCCCTATCCCGAGGTCACACCGTGTCTGCCCTGCATCCTCTGCCGCCTTCCCTCGCCCCCCACCGATCGGTGGGTCTCGTCGGCTTCGGCGCCTTCGGCCGCCTGATCGCCCACCACCTCGCGCCGCACGCCGCGCTGAGGATCCACGACCCGTACCTGCCGGCCGGGACGCTCGCGGCGCATCTTGCCGCGGATGCGGGACCGGATGCGGTCGCGGCCGACCTTCCGAGCGTGGCGGCCTGCCCCGTGGTGATCCTCGCCACGCCGGTGGCGAGCCTCGCCGAGGCGGCACGCGCGCTGGCCCCGCATCTGCGGCCGGGCACGCTGGTGGTCGATGTCGGCTCGGTGAAGATGGGCCCCGCCGCGATCCTGCAGGAGGAATTGCCGGCCGATGTCGAGATCCTCGCGACCCACCCGCTGTTCGGGCCGCAAAGCGCGAGAGTTGGCGCAGGCGTTGGCGCAAGAGACGGGGCAGGAAACGGCATCCGGGGTCTGAAGGTCGCCGTCTGCCCGATCCGCGGACGGTGCGGCTTGCGGGCGGCCGCCTTCCTGCGGCGCGTGCTCGGCCTCGATGTCATCGTGACGACGCCGGAGGCGCATGACCGGGCGATGGCCTCGGTTCAGGGGCTGACCCACCTCATCGCCAAGGTGCTGGTGGCGATGGAGCCGCTGCCGACGCGGATGACCACGCGCAGCTTCGACCTGCTGATGCAGGCGGTCGGCATGGTGCGGCACGACGCACCGGACGTGTTCCACGCCATCGAGCGCGCCAATCCGTACGCGGCGCCGGTGCGGCAGCGCTTCTTCGCCCTGGCCGGCCAGCTCGACGCCGAACTGGCCAGGGAGGCGGTTCACGCGGAACCGGTCCGGCTCGCCTCTTGAGAATCGATACGCCCCGCGCAGGAGACCGTTGCAGGTCCGACGCGGGGCGTGTTGCGGCCGATCAGGCGATCAGTACTTGCGTACCAGGGGCGTCGGGGCGACGGCGGCGGGAGTGTCCCACTGGTAGCGGAAGCCGACCGACACGACGTCGGCGCTGACGTCGGTGGATGCCGCGAGCGGGATGTTGCCGATGTTGTAGTCGCGGCCCGGACCCGCCAGGAGAAGCCCGCGGTCGAAGAAGGCGTGCGCGTAGCTGGCCGTCAGCAGCACCTTCTCGCTCCAACGATAGCTGCCGCCGATCGAGACGACGTAACGGTCGCTGTCGGGCAGGCGCGCCGAGCGGTTCGTGAAGTCGATCGGCACGTTGTCGTAGCCGAAGCCGGCCCGCAGGGTCAGGTTCGGCGACCAGTCATACTCGGCGCCGATCGAGTAGAAGAACGAGTCCTTGAAGTTGAGCGGCAGGTGATTCACCGTCACGCCGAGCGCCTTCGAGACGATGCCGACATCGCCGAGCCTCGACCAGTTGTCCCACTCGAAGCCGAGCTGGATCCGGGTGACCGGGTTGATCGCCTGGGTCAGGCCGACGCTGACCTTCTCGGGCGTGTTGAGGTTCGCCCGCACCTGCCCCAGGGCGATGGCCTGACGCGGGTCGGGGAAGCCGATCGAGCCCTCGATGTCGTGGTGGACCGAGGAGCGGTAGCCGACGCCGATCGACGTCCCGGCGGCGGGGGTGACCAGGACACCGGCGGTGAAGCCCACGCCCCACGACTCGCCCTTGATAAAGCCCGACGGATAGAGGCCCGGGAAGACGCCGGGCACCGGCACGGCCGCACGCAGGGTCAGGCGGAAATACTCGATGTTCGGGCCCGCGGCGACGGACAGCCAGTCGTTGACCTTGAAGCCGACCACCGGGTTGAAGGCCAGCGAGAAGATCCGCGAGGAGCGGGCATAGACCGAGCCCGCCCAATCCTGGCGCGGCTTGGTGACGAGGCCGTAGGGCGCCCCGGTCTGGATGCCGACCCAGAGGCGGTCGGTGAGTTGGTAGGAGGTCGCGCCCGAGGGCACCACGGCGCCCTGGCCGACCTCTCCGGAGGCGCCGAATGGCAGCAGCCCCGGCGCGGTGCCCACCGTCGGCGTGATCTCACCCGACAGATTGATGAAGCTGAGGCTCTGCTCGCTGGCAAAGCCCGGCCGCATGGTCACGGTCGCCGGGTTCCAGAAGATCGACGAGACACCCGCCCCGCCCGAGGCCGCGCCCGCAAAGACGAGGCCCAATCCCTGCGCACTCTGTTCGCGCAGGCCGAAGG
>JAGTAM010000348.1 GCA_023422485.1 Pseudomonadota bacterium
CTCTTGGCCTCGCGGGTCGGGCGTACCGGCCTCCGGTCACGGCCGGCCGCGAGATCGATCAGACGCAGGGCGTCACGGCCGAGCGAGGCCTGAAGGCGCACCGGATCGGCGCGCAGGATGTCGCCGACCCGGTGGATGTTGAGCGCAGCGAGCCGGTTGCGGGCGCTCTCGCCGATGCCGGGTAGGATGCCGACGGGCTTGTCGGCGAGGAAGGCGGCGGCCTCCTCGCCACTGATGATCGAGAAGCCGCGGGGCTTGTCGAGGTCGGAGGCGATCTTGGCGAGGAACTTGTTGGCGGACAGTCCCACCGACACGGTGATGCCGACCTCCGTCTCGACCCGCGCGGCGAAGCGGGCGAGCGTCAGGGCCGGGCTCGTGCCGTGCAGGCGCTCGGTGCCGGACAGGTCGAGGAAGGCCTCGTCGATGGAAACGGGCTCGACCAGTGGCGTCAGCGCCAGCATCATCGTCCGCACCTCGCGCCCGACGCGGGCATACTTCTCCATGTCGGGCCGCAGCACGGTGGCGTCGGGGCAGCGCTTGAGCGCCTCGAACATCGGCATGGCCGAGCGCACGCCGGAGATCCGCGCGAGGTAGCAGGCGGTCGAGACGACGCTGCGCTTTCCCCCGCCGATGATGAGCGGCCTGTCCCGCAGGGACGGGTCGTCGCGCTTCTCGATCGCCGCGTAGAACGCGTCGCAATCGACATGGGCGATGGTGAGCCCGTCGCGGGCCGGGTGAGCGAGCAGCCGCGGCGAGCCGCAGCCGCGGCAGCGCAGGGCGCCCACGGCTTGCATCGTCAGGCAATCGCGGCAGAAGGGTCTCACGTCGAAAACCTTGCCCGACCTTTGCCGGGCTGATCGCGGGCGAGACAGGTTGTACGAATGTCCGGGGCCGCCGACCAGGGTTCTCCCGCCTGCCATCCCAAGCCGAATCCCGGTTCGCGCCCGATGCGGGTGCTCGTGCTCGGCGGCACCACCGAGGCGAGCGCGCTCGTGGCCCGGCTCGTCCCCGAGACGGACTTCGCGGTGACGCTCTCCCTCGCCGGCCGCACCGCCGCGCCGCGGCCCGAGCCGGTGCCGATGCGCGTCGGCGGGTTCGGCGGCGCGGAAGGGTTGGCGCGGTGGCTCGCCGGCAACGGCATCGAGGCGGTGATCGACGCGACCCATCCCTTCGCCGCGCGGATCTCCGCCAATGCCGCTGTGGCCTGCCGTGCCGCCGCCGTGCCGCTACTGGCGTTGCGCCGCCCGGCCTGGGAGCGGCAGCCCGGCGACGACTGGATCGAGGCCGCGAGCGTTGCGGCCTGCCTCGACGCGCTCGGGCCGGCGCCGCGAACGGTGTTCCTCACCATCGGCCGGCAGGAACTGTCCGCCTTCGCCCGCGCGCCGCAGCACGCCTACGTCGTGCGCACCATCGAGCCGGTCGGCGACGCGCTGCCGGTGCCGAACCTTGTGACGGTGAGCGCCCGCGGCCCCTTCGCGCTCGCGGACGAGATCCGCTTCATGCGCGAGTCCGGGATCGAGGTGCTGGTGACGAAGAATTCGGGCGGCGCGGCGACCTATCCGAAGATCGAGGCGGCGCGCCGGCTGGGCTTGCCGGTGGTGATCGTCGCCCGCCCTGCCCTCCCCGACCTGCCCTTCGTCTCCGACGCTGCGGGCGCGTTGCGCTGGCTGAGGACGAAACCCGGCCGACGCCGGCTCGCGTAGATCCGGCTCGACGCTGGCGGGCGCCGGTGCCATGGCAGGATCATGCCCGTACTCGAAACGAAGAACCGCCCATGACCCGCGCCCTGATGATCCAGGGGACCGGGTCCGATGTCGGCAAGTCGCTGCTGGTGGCGGGGCTCGCCCGCGCCTTCACCCGACGCGGCCTGACGGTGCGCCCGTTCAAGCCGCAGAACATGTCGAACAATGCCGCCGTCACCGCCGACGGCGGCGAGATCGGCCGTGCCCAGGCCCTCCAGGCCCGCGCCGCGCGGGTCGCACCCTCGGTCCACATGAACCCGGTGCTGCTCAAGCCCCAGAGCGAGGTCGGCGCGCAGGTGGTGGTGCAGGGCCGCATGATCGGCACAGCCAAGGCGCGCGAATACCAGGCCTGGAAGCCGCGCCTCATGGAATCCGTCCTCGACAGCTTCGAACGGCTGCGCGGTGAGGCCGACATCGTGCTCGTGGAGGGGGCCGGCTCGCCGGCCGAGGTGAACCTGCGCCAGGGCGACATCGCCAATATGGGCTTTGCCCGCGCCACCGGGACGCCGGTGGTGCTCGTCGGCGATATCGACCGGGGCGGCGTCATCGCGAGCCTTGTCGGCACGCAGGTCGTGCTGGAGCCGGACGACGCAGCGATGATCCGCGGCTTCATCGTCAACCGATTTCGCGGCGACCCGACACTGTTTGCCGACGGCATGGCCCTGATCGCCCAGCGCACCGGCTGGTCGCCGTTCGGCCTCGTGCCGTTCTTTCCCGACGCCGCCCGCCTGCCGCCGGAGGACGCGGTGGCGCTCGACGCGCCGCAGGCCCGCCGCGACGGGGCCGGGCCGCTGATCGCGGTTCTGCGATTTCCCCACATCGCCAATTTCGACGACCTCGACCCGCTGCGGCAGGAGCCCGGCCTTCGCGTCGTCTTCGTTCCGCCCGGCACGCCGGTCCCGGCGGAAGCCGACCTCATCGTCCTGCCGGGCTCGAAGACCACGATCGACGATCTCGATGGTCTGCGCGCGCAAGGGTGGGACATCGACATCCGCGCCCATCTGCGCCGCGGTCGGCGGGTGTTGGGGCTGTGCGGCGGCTACCAGATGCTCGGTCGCTCCATCGCCGATCCGCAGGGCATCGAGGGGGCGCCGCGCACCCTGCCGGGCCTCGGCCTGCTCGACGTCGAGACCGTGATGACGGACGCCAAGCGCCTTGTCGCCGTCACCGGCACCACGCTCGCGGACGGCGTGCCGTTCTCAGGTTACGAGATGCATGTCGGCGACACGACCGGACCGGACACCGCCCGGCCCCTGCTGCATTTTTCCGACGGCCGGGCCGACGGGGCGGTCTCGCACGACGGCCTCGTCGCCGGCACCTATGTCCACGGCCTGTTCGCCGACGATCGCCAGCGCGCCGCCTGGCTCGCCCGGCTCGGCGCCGCGCCGGGCCTCACCCGCTACGAGACCGGCATCGAGGCGGTGCTCGACCGGATCGCCGACCATCTCGAGACGCATCTCGACTGCGACGGGCTGCTGCAGCTGCGCTGAGAACGGCTACCAGCCGAACGTGAGCCAGATTCCGGCTCCGGCAGCGATCATTGTGAACTGCAGCGCGCAGGCGGTCCGGTAGAGCTTCAACGCGCGCACGATGTCGTCGGGAGTGGCCTCCGCCCGTCCGTCGCCCATCCAGGCATCCGCGACGCGGGTGGCGCCGTAGATGCGTGGGCCGGCGAGCCGCAGGCCCAGCGCGCCGGCCATCGCCGCCTCCGGCCAGCCGGCATTCGGCGAGCGGTGGAGGCCCGCGTCGCGGCGGATCGCCCGCCACGCACCCGGAGCGGAGACGTCCCGGCTCAGGGCCGCCGACACAACGAGCAGCAGGGCGGTGAGCCGCGAGGCCGGCAGGTTGACGAAGTCGTCGAGGCGGGCGGAGGCCCAGCCGAACGCCTCGTAGCGCGGGGTGCGGTGGCCGATCATGCTGTCGGCGGTGTTGATCGCCTTATAGAGCGCGCCCCCGGTAAGGCCGCCCGCGCCGATCCAGAAGGCCGGCGCGACGATGCCGTCGGAGAAGTTCTCGGCGAGACTTTCGATCGCCGCCCGGCATACCGCCGCCTCGTCGAGGCTGTCGGGATTGCGCCCGACGATCATCGAGACGGCCGTGCGTCCCCCGGCGAGCCCCTCCGTCCGCAGGGCGGCGGACACGCGCCGGACATGGACGAAAAGGCTGCGCTGCGCCGGAAGGCTCGCGGCGAGAAGGGCGAGGAGAATCAAGCCGGCGCCGTAGCCCGCGAGCGCGGCCAGCGCGGTCAGTGCGAGGGAGACACTGGCCGTGACCGTCAGCAGGAGCACGAGGGCCAGAACGCCGCGGAGCCGGCGCGCGGCGGCGCCGCCCCGATTCAGCCCGCGCTCCAGTGCGGCGATCAGCCGGCCGATCCAGGTGACAGGGTGGCCGAGCGCCCTGTAGAGGCGGTCGGGATAGCCCGCCACGGCCTCGATCAACAGCGCGAGCGCCAGGATGCCGAGGGTGTCGGGCGGATGGGTCAGGGCGATCCAGGACATCGTGGGCAGGGTCGGTGCGGGGCGAAAGGGACGGAGGCGAGGTGCGGGAGGACGGTGCAAAGGGAGCGATCGCGCATGGTGGCGATCTCGACGCCGCCCGCCGGCTGTTTCCGGACGCGCCCGAGCCGTGGCTCGACCTCTCGACCGGCATCAACCCGGTGCCCTATCCGCTGCCGCCGCTCGAAGCCAGTGCCCTGCACCGCCTGCCCTCCCCCGGCGACCTCGCCCGGCTCAAGGCTGCGGCGGCGGCGGCCTACGGCGCGCCGGGGCCCGACCATGTCGCAGCCGCGCCCGGCACGCAGATCCTGATCGAGACCCTCCCGCGGCTCCTGCCGCCCGCCCGCGTTGCCGTGGTCGGGCCGACCTATGCCGAGCACGCCGCCGCCTGGACCCGCTCCGGCCATGATGTGCGGATGGTGGACGATCCGGCCGAGGCCGCGGAGGCCGACATTCTGGTCGCGGTGAGCCCCAACAATCCCGACGGGCGCGTGTTCTCGGTCGAGGCGCTGGCACAGGCCTGCACGGGCCTCGTGGTGCTCGATCAGGCCTTCGCCGACTTGGAGCCGGTGGAGGCGGCCTCTCCGCGGCCCGGCCTCGTAGTGCTGCGCTCGTTCGGCAAGACCTACGGCCTCGCCGGTTTGCGGCTCGGTTTCGCGCTAGCCGAGCCGGACTTGGCGCGGCGCATCGAGACCGCCTTGGGGCCGTGGGCCGTCTCGGGGCCGGCCATCGCCGCCGGTCTCGCGGCGCTGCCGGACGC
>JAGTAM010000389.1 GCA_023422485.1 Pseudomonadota bacterium
CCGTTGGTGATCCGCGCCCGGTCGAGGGCGCCGATGACGCCGGCCGGGTCGAGCACGACGCCGAAGATCGAGGCGACCGCCGCCGAGACCGGCGAGACGGTGCCGCGGGCGGCGTCCACGCTCGGCAGGGTGTGGGGCTTGGCTGCCTCGCCCTGCTGCGGGGCGGAGGCCGCGAAGGCGATGGAGCCGTCGTCGTGGACGAGGGCCGTCATCTCGATGTCGCGGAACTCGATCGAGCGCGGCTGCACCGACAGGCGCAGCAGACTCCAGGTGTCGAGGCTGACCACCGCGAGCGGGGCGCGCACCACCAGGGCACCTTCCGGGTTGAAGATGTCGAGCCCGCCGACCCGAAGCGCCAGCGACGACTCGCTGTCGAGTTCGAGCGCGCTGTCGCGCAGGGCCACCCGCCAGCCCGGTCCGAAGCGGCCCGCCACCGCCTCGGCGACCTGATGGGTGAGGCCGTCGATCCGCAGCGGTCCCTGCGACAGCCGCAGGACGACGAGACCGCCGCCGAGCCCGAGCAGGAACACGAGCAGCAGCGCGCACCAGAGAACCGGCCGCCGCCGACGCGCGTTGCGCGGCTCGACCGCCTCCTGGAGCAGGGTCCTGGCCGTTTCCTGATCCATCACTCGTTCGCTGCTGCACCCGTAGGTTCGGGCAGAGGTCCGTTGGCCGCGGCGTCTTTCCTCAGGATTCAAGCCACTCCGGCATGGCGTCCCAGGACGTCTGCGTGCATGGGGTCAGGCACACCATCAATCGGCCGAAAGGAAGGCGAGATGCCGTTAGAACCCGGCAATGCGGCGCCCTTGTTCTCGTTACCGGGAGCGGGCGGGGACACCATCTCTCTGGAGAGCCTGCGCGGTCGAAAGATCGTGCTTTATTTCTACCCTAAGGACGACACGAGCGGCTGCACCCTCGAGGCGCAGAACTTCAACGCCCAGAGCGAGGCCTTCGCGGCGGCCGAAGCGACCGTGATCGGGGTCTCGCCCGACTCCGTCAAAAGCCATGACAAGTTCCGGGCGAAGTACGGCCTGACGTTTCTGCTCGCCTCCGACGAGGCCAAGACGATGCTGGAGACTTACGGAGTCTGGGTCGAGAAAAGCATGTACGGCCGGAAATACATGGGCGTGGAGCGCACGACCCTGCTCATCGACCGCGAAGGGCGGATCGCGCGGGTCTGGCCGAAGGTGAAGGTGCCCGGTCACGTCGAGGAGGTTCTGGCGGCGGCACAGGCTCTCGCCTGACAATACAACCGGATTGTTGAGCTTTCACACGCAGAAGCTCTGCCTTCATTTCGGAAAAGCCGCTTCGACAGATGGGGCCCGGTGTATCGTCCCGGCACCGGCCCCCTGACGACGCGCTAAGCTTCCTTAACCTTAATCGTCTGTGATCGGCCACGTCACCGAACGACCGACGTGCCATGCCATCGACTGCCCGGGCCCGCCGCAGCGCCGGCCCCTCTTCCCCAACGCCGCGCCGCCTCATCGTCGCCCTCAGCCTCGGACTAGCCGTCTCGACGCTCTGGGCGGCGGGCGCGAGCTACTACCTCGTCTTCCACGACGAGGTGCTGGCCCGCTTCGTCTCCCGGCAGAGCGCGATGCAATTCACCTACGAGGAACGGCTCGGCATGCTTCAGCGTGCGCTCGACCGTTCGGCGGCCGAGAGCGTGGCGGCTCGCGGCAGCGTCGAGAGCCGGCTCGCGGCGCTCATCGAGCGGCAGGCCCTGATCGAGAAGCGCCAGGGATTGCTCTCCAGCTTCAGCGGGGCGGCGGCGTCCATCGACATGCCTCCGCCCGCTCCCGCTCCGGTCGCGGATACGGCGCCGCGGGTCCGGAAGCCGTTCCCGACGCCGGGCTTGCGCATGGGCGGCGAGGACCGCGTCGAGGCGATCGGTCACGACTCGGCCGCACGCCTATCGCGCCTTGAGGATTCGCTTCACCGCGTCGCCGAAGCCCAATCGCGCAGTGTCGCCGGCATCGCCCGGCAGGCCGCGCGCAGCGCCGAGCGGTTTCGCGACCTGATCGCCCGCACCGGTCTCTCGCCCGCCCGCTTCGACGCGCCGCCGGCAGGCGTCGGCGGGCCCCTCGTCCCGCTCGGCCCCGACGCCTTCGAGAGCGCTCTGGCCGAGGCCCGGCGCCAGATCGATGAGGAGACGCATCTGCGCCGGGTGGCTGCCGCCCTCCCCTTCCGCCAGCCCCTGTCGGGTGACCTCACCTTCACCAGCAGCTTCGGCGCGCGGCTCGATCCGTTCACCCGCGGCTACGCGCTCCACACGGGCGTGGACATGCGGGTGGAGACCGGCACCCCCGTCCAGGCCACCGCCGCCGGGCGGGTCACGGCGGCCGAATACTCCGGTGGCTACGGCAACATGGTCGAGGTCGATCATGGGCGCGGCCTCGTCACCCGCTACGCGCACCTGTCCGGCACTGCCGTCACGGTCGGGCAGCGGGTCGAGGCGGGCGCGGTCGTCGGGTTTGCGGGCTCGACCGGCCGCTCCACCGGCAGCCACCTGCATTACGAGACCCGCATCGACGGCGAGCCGGTCGATCCTCAGCGGTTCCTGCGTGCCGGGGCGCAACTCGTCTTCGCCGATTGAGGGCGAAGGTCTCCTCCCCCGGCGGGGAGGAGAGCGTCAGTCGATATCCGCGACGTCTTCGCTGCCGCCATAGACGCGCTGCGCCAGCGAGGCTTCCATGAACGGGTCGAGGTCGCCGTCGAGCACCTCATCCGGATCGGTCGATTGCGTGCCGGTGCGCAGGTCCTTCACGAGCTGATAGGGCTGAAGCACGTAGGAACGGATCTGGTGGCCCCAGCCGATATCCGTCTTTGACGCGGCCTCGGCGTTGGCCTTCTCCTCGCGCTTCTTCAGCTCGGCCTCGTACAGGCGGGCGCGCAGCATGTTCCAGGCGGTGGCCCGGTTCTTGTGCTGCGAGCGCTCTTGCTGGCAGGCCACGACGATGCCGGTCGGATTGTGCGTGATGCGCACAGCCGAATCGGTCGTGTTGACGTGCTGGCCGCCCGCGCCCGACGAGCGGTAGGTGTCGATGCGGCAGTCGGATTCCTTGATCTCGATCTCGATCCGGTCGTCGATGACCGGATAGACCCACACGCTGGCGAAGCTGGTATGCCGCCGCGCGTTGGAATCGTAGGGGGAGATGCGCACGAGGCGGTGGGGCCCCTTCTCCCCCTTGAGGTAGCCGTAGGCATAGGGGCCGCGCATCTCGATCGTGGCGCTCTTGACCCCTGCCTGCTCGCCCTCCGTCCGGTCGAGGATGTCGGCGTCGTAGCCGTTCTGGTCGGCCCAGCGGAGATACATGCGCAGGAGCATCTCGGCCCAATCCTGCGACTCGGTGCCGCCCGCGCCCGCGTAGACGCTCACGAGGGCGTCGCCGCTGTCGTGCTCGCCGCTGAGGGCGACGCGGAACTCCATCTCGTCGTACGCC